>WRNF01000243.1 GCA_009776715.1 Treponema sp.
ATTGCAATAGCTTCCCGGTAAAAATACAAGGGGCCAAATCGAGATGTTAAACTGCGCATAAATTTTAATAGTTTCCTTATAAATTACTTACCTATAACTTCATTTAGGCCTCTCGCTAAGCCATATATGCAATAGCCACGGATTTTCACGGATTTTACGGATTAACACGGATTTTTATTTTATTTTTAAATTCTGTGTAAACCCGATGATTATTCTTGGTTTCAGTCCTAGAAATCTATTTTCCTCCGTGTAAATCCGTGGCCTTTTAACTACAGCTTCAAAAGTTACCAAAGAGATGGTTCGCTGCGGTGCAGTGCGGGGGGCTTGCCTGCAACTTTAAACCGGCACCTTGATTTATTAAAAACCACGGACACTGAGAAGAATAATAAAAATTTTACTAATACATTCCCCTTTAAAAAGTGTATTTAAGTTTGAGCTTAATATAGCTGTTTTTCCAATACTGGCCCAGATCGCCGCTTTCTTTTCCGGCAAAAATTCCGGCAGACAGTTCAGAACTTAGATCTCCAAGAGTCCAGATTAAGGCAGGAATAACATAACAGTCCGAATTTTCTACATCCCAGATAACAACCGCCCTTGTTTCAAGTTTATCCATTAAAAACTTTTTTGCAATTTGCATGGTAAACCTTGTTGCAGTAATCTTTTTTCCGGCCTCTGCATCCAAAACAGGATTTTTTCCCACTTTTTTGTTTAAAAGACGGATTGTTTCGTTGCATTGAATGTTGGCGCTAATGCCCCAGAAAAGGTCCCGGTCAAAACCCAGCGACCAAGCAAGGAAGGGATTTTGCACAGCGCCGTCATCGCCGGAAAGGTCTTCTGTCAGGTGCAGGGCAAATTCAGAACGCAAGTTAAAACCAAAAAGCACCTGCGCATAATCAATGCCAATCTGGTGGTAGCGGCTGTATTCAATGCGCGGGGAAATTAGTTTAGGATTGCCGGTATAGGGATTTAAAGGATCGGGAGGAATATTGCCGGCAATCAGGTCGCTAATAAAATCGTCAATACCGTTAATTGTAACATTTGGCTGAAAGAGGTTCCCGTAAAAATACTGCCCGCCTAAGTCAACAGGACCTACAGTGGCAGTAAAGCGCAGGCCGGCCTGGAAAAAATCTAGCCCGGCGGTGGACGGAAATTTTGGGCTAGGGCCTGTAAAACCGGATACAAGTGCAGGGTACTGGTTGATATAAATTCCTATAATGGGATTCTTTAATATTTCGTTAATAACGGTATCTGTCATTGCAGAAAATTGATTGGGCATCCAACGGCCATTTTGATCAAAACGGTGCCCTAAAAAATTGGGGATAAAAACCGCTTCCAATTTGGAAAAATCCCCGGTATTCCAGGTGATGTGCGCCATTGGCCGTGCAATTTTTAGATCTTTTAATTCGGTTAAATTTTTTAAATCAGAATAATCATACGGATTGGTCACGTCAAGAGGACCCAGAGAGTCCGCTTTGCCCCAGGTAAGCTTGCGAAGGCCCGCTTCGATATTAACCTTCCCGATAAATGCCCGTAAAAAAGCTTCCCCAAAGATAAGCGGAGTATAATTGCCTTCGCCTAACGGAGAGTCTTTATCCCACAATTCACTGATCGAATCGGCACTGAGGTTAAATGAAGCATATGTTTCAATATTGGCTGTGATAATTGAAAAATTTAATTTGCCCGATAATATATCACGAAAAGAAATTGCCTGCGAAATTTTGCCATTACCTTTATTTTTTTTAAAATCATGGACGAACGGAACAATTTCTGCAGTAATCTCGCCTCCGATATTCAGCGAAACCGGTTTGCCTGATACGCTTTCTTCTTCATCATCATCAAAACCAAAGCCAAAATCCTGCCCAAATAAATTTCCGCTAAAACAGTAAAATAAAACTGAACAAAAAATAATTATCCGNTTCATGAACAACAACCGCCTTGACAANTATTATGAATGAATAATGAAGACTGGATTTTTCCATTTCTCATACTCATCCCTCATTATCATTTTCCTGTTTCAAGAAAAGATGTAGTAAAAACCCTGTCGGGAATTGGGTCATCGTATTTAATAATTTCCATGGTAATTGTGGTTGATGTTCCCGCTGCATGGGTGGACATTTTTGTGACTGTAGCAGGTAAGCGCCCCTGTATTTCCTTAAATCCGGACATTTCTATAGTTTTTACCAATGCGTTCTTTTTATCATACAAATCAATTTTAACAGTAATGTTATCATCTTTTGTAATCCACTGAATCATCTTTGAATACTGGTAAGAACTGTCTTTGGGAACAGATTGGATCACATAACATTGGGTGCTGGCCTTGCCGTCAATGCCATTTAAATTTTCTTCGCGTAACAGTGTATGCGTGTCCAGGCTGATGCTGCGGCTGGCTGATGAAATGTCTTCGTAGGAAAAATCAGTTCCCATAAAACTGCCTGAACCCTCGGATGCGGCAACACGCCGGATTTTTCCAAGTTCCGGCAGAAAAATCCATCGGTCATCGGCGCTGCCGGGATTTTCCATGGTAAGGAAACGGGTTCCCGCAACGCTTCTAGGTTCCTGGAAGATTATAACGGTGCGGTCTCCTTTCGGCCCTTTTTTGGAATACTGGTCGATAAGACGATCCGAAGTTGATCCGTTTTTTGCCCGAATAACCATTCTTGACCGTGTTGAAACGGTATCGGATTTTATTCTGTCCCTTGAAGCGCTGACAATTGATTCAGCAGACTGTGCATACATGTTTGCAAACATACATACAAAAAGAGTAAGAAACATAATATTTTTTTTCATACTAACTCCTAAAAAACTTAAATATTAAAGGATCTTGCCCTAAAACTGAAATTTTGCAATCTCCTAAAAATAAAAACAATTTCATTTGCCAAAAATTACTCTGTCTAGTTGAATTTTTCCGCTTTTTACCTGGATTTTTACCGAAATATTTTCCGCTTTGGGCAGGGCCATGCTGCCGCTGGCGATAAAATCACTTGTTTCGCTTTTCTTTATTTCCAATGTGCCAATCAGCTTTTCATCCGCTAAAACATCAATTACGGCATCTTCAAGGGCAAGCAATTCCAACGACACCGTATCATTTTCCGATGTGTCATAAATGCTGTAAACGGCAAATTCCCCCTGCTCCATTTCCAGAATAAAGGAATCCCATCCGCAGTCAAAAAAGAATTCTTTTTCTTTTTCCTTTTTGTTTTTAATGCACATATTGCTGTATGCGCGGTACTGATCCGCAGGGGTATCGCTGCGGATTCCGCTAAACGACATTCCCTTTCCAGGGAAAAGATCAAAATCGGTGGCCCTTACCGCGCAGCCGCTCTGCCTAAGGCATGCGGGGGTTACGGCTTTGTTGAATGTGCAATTATTCCAAAGCATGTTGTCAAGATATTCCCTTAGAATTCCCTGCGCCTCTTCGTAAGAAGGCCGTACCCCGCCTTTAATGTATTCGCCGATTTTTTCCCATTGTGCAGGTTTATTCACCGAAAGAGGCGAATTATCGGTATCCATTTTTTTCCATGGCCACAGGTTATACCCAACGCCGAGATCGGCAGACAGGGGATACATTGCCGAAAACCACTCCAGCAAATTTTCGCCGGTCTCGCCAAGCCACAAAGGCTGGTTTAATTGTTCTGAAAGCTCCAAAAATTCTTTAAAAGAATTTAAATCCGGCATACAGCCGTAGCGGTGAAAGTGGATGACCATATTATCGTCAAAACGTTTAGTAAAAATACCGGTGGCGGTAGCCCAATGATGCCCTTCTATGCTGAGCATATGTTTGGCATCATGTTTTCTGACAGCGGCAATGGCTTCATCGTAAAATTGCGCCAGTTTGGGAACAAGATGATCGCAGTCAACAATTCCCTCCCTGCCAGGGCGTATCGGTTCGTTTAAAAGATCGTAGCCGCCGACAATCCACCTGTCCGCGTAACGTTGGGCGATCTTTTCCCATATTGCAATGCCTTTGTCCCATGAATCTTTGTCCATGAACAGGCGGGGCATATCGTCAATGCTGTCATCGATATTTGCGCCGGTCTGCCCGCCCGGAGCGCCGTGCATGTCAATAAAGGCATAGATGCCGTACTCTTCGCACCAGTCAATGCAGTTATCCAAAAGGGCAAAGCCCTCTTCTTTCCAGATAAGGCCAGGCTCGTCTTCCAGCAGTATGCGCCAATTAAAGGGGATGCGCACCGAATTATAGCCCAA
>WRNF01000244.1 GCA_009776715.1 Treponema sp.
GGATACGAATAGGTATTATAGGTGCTCGTTGTTACCCTGACTCTGTATTCCCCGGTGTCCAGAGAAAACGTTACCGACTTGTTTTTGGAAACCTCTTTTGTATCCACTGGAGTCGATCTTCCCTCCATTAAAACATCTACGGTTATGACATCATCGGCTGCAATCGGAGATGAGTTGGTTACTCTTATCTCCGCTTTTTGAGAGTTTTCGCAATTTGTAAAATTCATTGCCAATCCGAATACCAGCATGAAACATAATGTTCCAAATAAAACACAAATGTTTTTTTTCATAAAACATTCCTCCATAAAATATTTTGTCATCCTCTATGGGATGTATTTTTAGAATATTGTCTCCTAGTTATGCAACAGATCGAATAGAATTAGTGTCTATTAACCATTATCTGCCAGCATAAAAAAGTTCCAAATATTCTCACTTTTAAATATACTACATCCATATATGGTCTATTGTCAATAGAAAAAATACCTTTTTTGGCTTTTTTAAATGATAAAATTAAAGTATGAACTTCTGGATGAGGCTAAAAAATGAAATAAAAGCCAATAATACAACACAAGAATGGATTGCTGAAAAAATTGGCGTTCCTCTTAGCACATTCAGAAAATGGATGACCCGAAAAACATACCCGAATTTAAGGCAGGGAATTGAAATTGCTAAGTTGCTTGAAACATCGGCGGAATATTTGGTAACTGGCATAGAATCTGAAGGCTTAAATGAAACTGAAAGAAAACTGCTGAATGCTTACCGTAAATTGCAGCCTGCCGATAAAGATAATATTATTTTAGCAATAAACGCGTGGGTAAAAAAAAACGACCTGTGTGCTTTTCCTAATTCATAAAAATACGATTTTCTTATATTGAGAACTTCAAAAAAATTCAGTTTTTTATAAGCAACTTTAGTTGCTGTTTTCTTACCCCCCTATGGAGAAAATCGCTTTCCCATATTCTTATGTTATATAAAATTCAAGGGCTTCTGCGGACGGCGCTTTTTCTGCGGAAACAATGCTGCCTTCGGTAATTTGTCCGGCAAGGATTAATTTTGCAAGCGGGTTTTCCAGTTCACCCTGTATTGTCCGTTTCAGGGGACGCACGCCGAACAGCGGATCGTATCCGCGCTCGGCAATAAATGCCTTTGCGCCATCGCTTATGCTGATTGCAATTTTCCGCTCTGCAAGCCGTTCCGTCAGCCGGGCAAGCTGTATGGTTACAATTTTGTCAATTTCATTTTTGTCAAGGCGGTTAAAAATAACCGTTTCGTCAATGCGGTTTAAAAATTCCGGCCTGAATGTTTGTTTTAAAATAAGCAAAAGAGCGTCTTTTACGGACTGGGAATCGCTTGCTTCCAGAATCATGTCCGATCCAAGATTGCTGGTCATAATGACAATGACATTTTTAAAATCTACAGTACGCCCCTGGCCGTCGGTAAGGCGGCCTTCGTCTAAAATTTGTAAAAAAACATTAAACACTTCTGTATGCGCTTTTTCAATTTCGTCAAAAAGGATAACGCAGTAAGGNCGCCGCCGTACCGCTTCGCTCAGTTGGCCGCCCTGGTCATAGCCGACATATCCGGGCGGNGCGCCAATAAGGCGGCTTACCGAATGTTTTTCAGCGTATTCGCTCATGTCGATGCGGGTAAGNGCTTTTTCGTCATTAAANAGGAAATCGGCAAGCGTTTTTGCCAATTCGGTTTTTCCAACGCCGGTCGGCCCCAAAAAAAGAAAAGAGCCCAGGGGACGCGACGCATCGGAAAGGCCGGCCTTGTTCCGCCGTATTGCATCGGAAACTGCGGCAAGGGCCTGCCTCTGGCCTACCACCCTCCGCTCAAGGGCTTTTTCCAAATCAAGGAATTTTTGCATTTCGCCGGAAAGCATTCTGGAAACGGGAATGCCCGTCCATGCCGACACCACATCGGCAATGTCTTCCTCGCATACCTCCTCTCTCAGCAGCAGGGGAGCGTTGCCGCCGGATGAATGCTGCTTTTGTTCCATAATGCCTGTCAATTCGTCAAGCTGCTTCTGAGCTTCGGGGATTTTTCCATGTTTCAATTCAGCGGCTTTTGCAAGATTCCCTTCCCGCTCGCAGCGGGCTTCTTCGTTGTTAAGTTCTTCTATCTGCTGTTTAAGCCGGCGAATGTTTTGAATGTCTTTTTTTTCGCTTTCCCAGCGGGCTTTCATCGCATCACGCTCAGAGCTAATGTCGGCAATTTCTTTTTCCAGTTTAAGCATGCGTTCTTTCGAGGCGGAATCTTCCTCTCTGGAAAGAGCCTGTTTTTCAATAGAAAACTGCAAGAGCCTGCGTTCCAGTTTATCCAATTCGGTGGGCCGGCTGTCCAATTCAATTTTAAGGCGGCTTGCTGCTTCGTCTACCAAATCGATTGCTTTATCCGGCAAAAAACGGCTGCTGATGTACCGTGCGGATAAAGCTGCCGCAGCGACCAGGGCTTCGTCTTTAATCCGCACGCCGTGGTGAACTTCATAACGTTCCTTCAGGCCGCGCAGAATCGCTATGGTGTCTTCAACCGAAGGCTCTGCGGTGTAAACCTGCTGAAAGCGGCGTTCAAGGGCGGCGTCTTTTTCAATGTGCTTGCGGTATTCGTCCAATGTGGTGGCGCCTATGCAGCGAAGTTCTCCCCTGGCCAGCGCCGGCTTGAGCAGGTTGGAAGCATCGGTTGCGCCTTCCGCCGCGCCGGCCCCCACCAGGGTATGCAGTTCATCAATAAAGAGAATTATCTGCCCATCGGAAGTTTGTACTTCATGTATCAGCGCTTTTAGCCGCTCTTCAAATTCGCCGCGGAATTTTGCCCCGGCGACTAACAGGCCCAAATCCAGCGCCAGCAGTTTTTTGCCTTTAAGCCCCTCCGGCACATCGCCGGCAACGATACGTCGGGCAAGCCCTTCAACAATTGCCGTTTTCCCGACACCAGGCTCGCCGATTAAAATAGGGTTGTTTTTGGTACGACGGGACAGCACCTGCATGCAGCGGCGGATCTCTTCATCCCGCCCAATTACCGGATCAATTTTTTCCTGCTGTGCAAGGGCAGTAAGGTCGCGGCAGTATTTTTCCAGAACCTGATATTTTTCTTCTGGGTTTTGATCAGTCACCCGCTGCTTTCCCCGTATCTCTAAAAGCGCTTTTAAAATGCCATTTTTGTTTATGCCGTTTTTCTTTAAAAGTTCAGCCGCCCTGCCTTCTCCCCCAGCCATGGCAATGAGAATATGCTCGGTCGAGACAAATTGATCCTTCAGCGCATCGGCTTCGGCCTGCGACTTAGCGAGAATTTTTGACACTGCCGGCGAAATTTGCAATTGCGCCGCATCGCCGAAAATTTTAGGCATTTTTGACAGCAGCGCTTCAGCATCAGTTGTCAAGCGGCCTGTATCGCCGCCGATGCGCTCAATAAGCGGCGGCACAATTCCGTCTTTTTGCCGCAGCAGTGCCAGCAGCAGGTGTTCAGTTTCTGCCAGCGGATGGTCTTCTTTCTGCGCTAAAATAAATGCTTCGTTTAACGCTTCTTGTGCTTTTATGGTAAATTTTTCGTAATTCATAATTCAGTATATCATTGTTTATGGTCTTTTTAAAGCATGTTCTAAAATATCACTATTAGAAGATCATCACGCAGAGGCGGAGAGTTTGTAGGAAAACTATTTTGAAGAAGAAGCTCACGCAGAGACGCGGAGCAGTGCTATGAAATTGCATCGTTTTTCTAAGGAAATTCAGACAAATTTCATAAAATTTATTAGGAAATTCGGATTTTTCTTGTTTTTTCATACCATTTCTTCTTCTTTGCGTCTCTGCGATCTCTGCGTTTCTGCGTGAAATAATACCAGAAAGGGTTTTCCTACAAACTCTTGCGTCTCCGCGTGAGATAAAATGAACTAAATGCCCTCGGACTTTGGTCCGCCGGACTTTAGTCCGCCGGACTTTAGTCCGCAATTTGTTGACATTGGATTAACACTGATTAACGAAGAAAAAAATTACGAATAATCTGTGTAATGCCTCCCTTAGGTCGGTGAGTGTAAGGAAAATTATTGTACATAGCCGCTAAAGCGGCTTGTACTACCGTAAAATCCGTGATAATCTGTGTTTCATGACATCCATCCCTGACGTATTGTTTCTACCCATTCAATTTAGAGAAGAGCCAGTCAAGCTCACTTAGGAGGGGCCGCTTCTTCCGCCGCCGCCCACAGGG
>WRNF01000245.1 GCA_009776715.1 Treponema sp.
GCGAAGGCCGGTATCAGGATTTTAACCGCTATTTTTTGCCAAAATCTGACCATTTGCGAAGCCGCTGGCAGCGGGTAGATGAAGCCCATTTGCAGGATATTGCTCTTCCTGCAATTCAGCTCTATGAAATTGGCGGGGTGTATTTTGTCCGCGACGGCAATCACCGCGTGTCTGTGGCAAAGATGAAAAAAGTAGAATTTATTGATGCCGAGGTTATCAGCCTTTCATCGGAAGTTAATATTACTCCGGGAATGACCCCTGATCAGCTTAGGGCAGCGCTTATCCGTTACGAGAAAAAAATTTTTTATGAAAAAACAAATTTCAAAGAACTAACCGGCGACACATCGCTTGATTTTAGCACAACAGGCCGCTATGATGTTATTTACAATCATATTCTTGTGCATAAATATTTTTTGAATGAATCTATCAAAGAAGAAATTCTTTTTTCCGATGCATTGGTTTCATGGTATACTAATGTTTACAAACCTGCGATAGTTATAATCAAAGAGCAATGGTTATTGGCGCATTTTCCCAGCAGGACACAGGGAGATTTGTATGTCTGGATTGTAAAACATTGGGATTTTCTTAAAAAAAAATACAGCGAATATCCCCTTGCCGAGGCCGCGGATGATTTTTCGCGGAAATACGGCCAAAGCAAAGGCAAGTTTTTAAGGTTTCTTGCGCTGCTGGCAGGTAAAATATTTAAAAAGAGAATTAGCAAAAAAACCAAGGAGCATCCCTGATGGCAATTTTATCAATACAGTCCCACGTTGTGTTTGGTTATGCGGGCAATTCTGCCGCTGTTTTTCCAATGCAGCGTCTTGGGCATGAGGTATGGGCTGTTAATACGGTGGATTTTTCCAACCATACAGGCTACGGCGAATGGACAGGAAAGGTTCATGAAGCTGAACTTGTCCGCGATCTGCTTTGCGGCCTGGAAAAAAGAAGCATCCTTGAGAATTGCGAAGCGGTGTTATCGGGCTATCTGGGAGATGCTTCTATCGGGCGGGCTGTTATCGAAGCGGCAGGGCATGTCCGTTCTGCATCGCCTAATGCGCTGTATTGCTGCGATCCTGTGATGGGCGATGCAGGCAGGGGTTTTTATGTTAAATCTGACATTCCGGAAATGTTTAAAAACGAACTTATCCCACTTGCTGACATTATAACTCCCAATCAATTTGAACTTGAAGCGCTTACAGGCATTGAAGTAAATTCCCTTACCGATGCCCGCCGCGCCATTGACGCGCTCCATGCTAAGGGGCCAAAAATTGTCATGGTTACCAGTTTTCTTGGCAATGATGACAATGGAAAAATCAATATGCTTGCTTCCGGCAGCGGCGGCATTTTTTCAATAAGCACTCCGAAACTGCCTGTCGGCACTGACATGGCAGGTTCGGGCGATATTACCGCCGCAGTTTTTTTATGCCGGTATTTGGAAACCCGCGATATTGAAAAAGCGCTTGAACTTTGCACAGCGTCAATTTTCGGCCTTATTGATGCAAGCTGGCGTTTTTACAGGGAATTTGGCAGTAAAAACAATGTTATGGAACTGCGCATCATTCAAGCTCAGAACGAATTCAATTCTCCGTCTTGTTTTTTTAAAGCGCAAAAGCTGTAGGTGAAAATGCTGTCGAATTTTAACCACAATTGGACAGACCAAAGTCCTTTTGAACGATTCTTTGATTTTATTGCTCCTAACGCTGACCGTTATAAAATACTTTTTGATCATATTGAAAAATTAAAACTTAATTCTGTTGTCATTACAATTAATGATAACCGTCATTTTTTCATCTTTCCCGGCAAGGTAAACCTATCGTTTTCACGGGGCGACAAGTTTCCATTTTGGAAAGAAAGCCCGGTAATACTAACTGCTCATTATGACCGTGTACCCGGCAGTCCTGGGGCAAATGATAACAGCGCCGCTGTATTTATGCTGCTTAAAGCTGCAATGCGGCTTGATGAAATAAGGCAAACCCGCTGGATAGTCATTTTTACCGACAAAGAAGAACTTGAACAGGGCGAGGAAATTACTAAACAAGGATCTTACAGTCTTGCAAAAAATCTTTTGGCAATAGGCTTGGCNAATGCGCAGATTTTTAATTTTGATGCCTGCGGAACCGGCGATACTTTTGTTTTTTCCAATACAGTGGATTATCTTTTAAATAAAAATGACCGATCTAATTTTGAACGCACCAGTAAAATTATTGCTAATCTTAGATATAAAGTGTTAAGTGTTGCACATTATCTTAACATAAGTAAAGCACTGCTGGCTCCTGTTCCGTTCTCCGATGATGCCGGTTTTTTGCATGGAGGAATTCCCGCCCAGACAATAACTATGCTGCCCGCCGCTGAAGCAAATCCTTTTGCTTCCCATCTTCGCAGCCATCCAAATTTTACCGATAAGGTTATCTATAGCTCCCTAAAAAATTCACCTGACATTCAGTTCATTCCTCAAACCTGGCGTTACCTAAATAGCCCGGAAGACATTTATTTGCATTTAACGCCGGCATATTATGATAAAATAACCCGCTTTGCCGTAGAGTTATGCTGTATGTAGGAAATATCTGGATTCTAATATCAAAATGGACAAAGCCCGACAGGCTCCTGGTTGCCAATATTACAGGAATTGCAGAATTTTTACAAAAGTCCTACCAGATTATTAAATTTGCTCCGTAAGTGAGGCCGCCGCCAAATCCAATCGTAAGAATCAGGTTCCCTTGCATTAGTTTACCGCTTCGGTTAAGTTCATCCAGTGCTATGGGAATGGATGCAGCAGAAGTATTGGCATATTCTGCAATATTCAGGTAAAATTTCTCTTCGGGAATATTCAAGCGTTTTGCTGCGGCTTGAATTATCCTTGCATTTGCCTGATGAGGAATTATTAAAGCCACATCATCAATATTTATCCCCTCTAAATCTATTATTTCTTTTATTGTATCTGTAACTGACTTAACTGCAAAATTATATACCGCCTGCCCGTTCATTGCCACTTGTATTGGTTTGTCAATGGTTTCGCCTGCTTTAAATGGATTCCTTGAACCGCCGCGGGCAAAATTAAGATTTTGTCCGCCCGAACCATCGGCATGCAAAACTGTTCTTATAATTCCTCGCCTGCTGAGCCCTTTACTTGGTTCATCTGTTTTTTCAAGAATTGCTGCACCGGCGCCGTCCCCGAAAAGAATACAGGTTGTTCTGTCTGACCAGTCGAGAAATTTGCTTAGAACCTCGGTTCCAATAATTAAAATGCGTTTTTTTCCATTATTCAACGCCAACATTCCGGCTGCTGTTTCAAGGCCGTATATGAATCCTGTACAGCCTGCGGAAATATCCATTGCCGCCGCATTTTTTGCTCCTAGTTTTTCCTGCACTATGCAAGCTGTAGACGGTGTTCCAAAGTAATCTGGCGATGCTGTGGCCACAATGATTAAGTCCAAAGAAAGAGAACTCTCTTCTGGTGATAGCTCAGGGACAGCCAAAAGGAGTGCGTTTTTTGCCGCTTCCACGGCTAAATCGCTTGCTGCAGTTTCTTCTCCGGCGATATGCCGAAAGCAAATACCTGTATGCAAGCGAATCCATTCATCAGTGGTTTCTATAAGGTTTTCTAATTCATGGTTGCTTACCTGTCTAGAAGGAACTGCCCGCCCGGTTCCTGTTATTTCAAAAGCCATAAACCCTCCGTCAATAATGACATAATTTATATTTTTGTCATTATTGGATAGAAATGAATTTTTGTCAAGGGGTACTCCTGCAAATTTACTGCAAAAACAGAAAAACGCATACCCTAAAGTCAGTTACTGTGAGGCTCGGCTGAGGCAAACCTGCCCACTTAATAGGGAATTGTATTCCGCTGCTGTGCCTCATCTTGCTATTAAGTGGTCAGTTTGCCTCATCCACTCAAGTTCCCCGTTTATGGGTATGCGTTTTTCTGCAATTGCTGTAAAGTTACATCGCGGGTTAGGGGGAAGAGGTGGCTTTTTTCAAAACTTTGTTTTGAAAAAAGCTGTTTTAAGGGGTGCTCATGCAAATTTACTGCAAAAACAGAAAAATATGCCTTTAATATATTTTTGCAGGACTGCAACAAACCTTGCCGCGGGTTAGACGGCCGCTAAGGATTTTATTGGCTCTGTTTGGTTTTATTCATGTTTTAAATAATATTTTTCTTTTCGGTTAGCGCCGTGCGCCCTTGCAAGGCTTGT
>WRNF01000246.1 GCA_009776715.1 Treponema sp.
ATGCAAAAAATAAATTTCATATTACCTAACCATTAAAAATAATTCAATATTGGGATTATTCGGTTTTTTCAATGTTATTGAATAATTTCCAAATTTATTTTTCCATGCAGGCAATGACTGCACAAGCAGAGAGTAAGGCCTCATTTCCATTGGGGCGGCATTAAAAATCAATGGGCCGAGAGTGTTATTGGAATATTGCTTCCTCTTCCAAATGTCAAACCCATACACTGTGTAAGCAATGCTGCTGATATTGCATGTAACGGTTGTGTCAAATGTCTTTGCTGAAGATATCGGCATATTGCTGCCGCTGAAAATCATTGCTTCCCCAAAACGCCTTAACGCTTCATTAAAATTTAATTCGCTGTCCATTTCCTGCAATGCCAATGTTATTGACTCAATGTTGCTTGCATTATTGGCAAGGAGTTTTTGCAGAAGTTCCGCCCCGCCAAAGTTTCGCAGCAGGTAAGCGCCAAAAGCGTATCCTTTTGCATACGATGCCAACAGGTCATCGCCAACTCCCCATTCTGCTATGCCGGCCAGATTGTAGGTTTCAAGGAATTTTCCTATTCTTCTTTGTATCGGGTGCCCGTTATTCGATGGAGAAATGCCGATTAAAGGCGAGATGATGTCTTCTGTCATTAACGAAAGCATTTCATTGTACCAGGCGGCTGAATTTTTCTTTTGCTCTATTGTTTTTACATTAAAATTTATCATGTGCTGAAATTCATGAATCAAAGCGGAATATACCGTTTCCGGCATTAGGTTTAAAATGTACGAGTTTATGTAAAAAATTTCTGCCATGTTTGAATAAAGGGTTGGAGATTCAGGATAATAATCTTTTGCCCAGAAATATCCTACAACGTTATAATCTTCGGTATCAACTGCAATGTCATACACCAGAATCTGAATCTTGGGATCCCCGTCTATGCCCCCATCTCCATCCGGGCCTCCGCCGTATTCAAATCCAAGAATAGCGGTCGTAAGCGGGTACAGTAAATCAAATTTATCGGCTAAGGACAGAGCCTGTTCAACAGTAACGTTTTTTTCATCAGAATTGGTTACACTGTAATTTTCATCCATAATCCATACATTACAGTATAATCCGCATGCCCTAAGCGTTGCTTGTTTTTTTACAAAATCATTATTATTCATAACTGTTTCTACCCAAAATTCCCTTGTGTCTCCAACTTCGGGCGGAATAAAAACAGATCGAAAGGATTTTTGAATAAATTTTTCAACAGGAGGAGGGTTTGCATTGAATTCCCTTGCCCCCGGATGGTCAATAAGGATAAGCTCGTTAGGCGTAAATATATATTTTTCGGGTTGATAATTTACGGAAGGGCTGTTAAATCCGCCTGTATCTTCAGCCTGCACAACCAAATCAGACTGATTTATGCTCACAAGATAAATATTGTGGCCATTTAGGTTATTAAAATCAATTGTTGCAGTATCCCCGGTAAACTCTGCTTTTTTTACCGAATCTTCATATAAACGCGGAGATTTAGGTTTTTTACTGTCATGGCTTGAAACACCCGGGCAGGATGACAGAAACAGACCTGTTGTTAAAAGGCAAAATGCCGTTGTTAAGAAATAAAATGTTGATAATTTTTTTACAGGTTTCATAACTATTCCTTTTTTAATGCAAGCATGGTTATATCATCGGCCTGTTCGGTTCCATTGCAAAACAGATCAAGATCGGTTTGTATGCCGTGCAATAATTCTACCAGATTGCAATTATTTTTTTTATTAAGAGCCTCAAGAAGCCCTGCATTGGAAAACATTTCTTTTTGTGCATTAAAAGCTTCGGGAACTCCGTCAGTATACAGGAACAATACATCGCCGCTGTTAAGCGTAATTTCATGCTGCNTNAACTGTATATCCTTAAAAACCGCCAGCACAAGGCCAGGGTCAACATGAAGCCAATTGAAAACCTTATCTGATTTTCTTACCAGCGGAGGATTATGCCCTGCATTGATATAGGTAAATTTCCCGCTGTAAATATCCAGATAACCCATAAAAGCCGATATAAACATATTTTCATCGTTATTTTCGCATAAAATATTATTCACTGCATTAAAAACTTCTTTGGGGCTTTTTCCCTGCTGGGCATTATTCAAAACAAGCGTTTTTGCGATGGCCATAAATAATGCGGCAGGCACGCCCTTGCCGGATACATCGGCAATAACAACAGCAAGAGTAGCATCATCGATTAAATAAAAATCGTAAAAATCTCCGCCCACTTCCTTTGCCGGCTCTATAACGGCAAAAATGTCAAATTCTTTGCATTCGGGGAATGCGGGAAATTTTCCGGGAAGAAGGCTGGTCTGTATGCGCCGGGCAATGTTCAGTTCCGCGCTAAACCGTTCTTTTTCACCGGTAACAGCGGTAAGGTTGATAATATATTTGTCCAAATCCAGTACCATCTTACGGAAGCTCTGGGCAAGAGCGCCGGCTTCATTTTGGATTTTAGTGAATTTTTCACATTGAGATGCAATGCTAAGGCTGTCTGTTTTTTCCTTATCGCTATTAATATAATTTTTGGCAATGCGGGCGATGGATTCTATCGGAATAGTAATGTTTTTTTCTAAATACGATAAAATTGTAAGCGCCATTATATGAAAAATTATTTGCTCTATCGCTATGTACAAATAAATTTGATTCCATAATGAAAGAGTATCGTTTATGCTGCGGGATAACTCCAGATACGAGAAAACCCCTGTTATCCCTGCTGAAATTACGCAAATTAAAAGCAAAATAAGCGCCAGCCGCTCGTTAAGCGTAATATCAATATGATGGGTTTTTATTCTGATAATTGTTGAAAAAATAATTATGGGAACGCCCAGGGCCATGCAAAAAACAAAATTATTTAAAAACAGTATTAATGTGCTAGATGAATAAAACGGAACAATTTCAAATTCCTTCATAAGCAAACCCAGCAGCGCCGCTGTTATTAACGAATCAATAAGTATAATAGCAATATACCTAAGAGCGTTTTTTACATTGTTTAATCTTATGAACGGGTTCCTGGCAGCTTTTGCCTTGTTTAGGAATTTCCACATTAACAATGGAAATAATCCGTAAAACAATTGTACGGGAAACCCCAATATGCACATCAGCGGATGATAACCTGACAAAAAGTCTGCAATAAGATTGCCTATTGCGCATCCTAATGCGCCGGGAAATCCCCAAATTAAACCTAATGCCGGCGGAAGAGCGCTGACCGGACGAATTTCAGTTACCGGCATTACCCTAAAAAATTCCCTGAACGGCATTGTAATGGCAAAAAATAATAAGGCGGCAAATAATGACCTAAGCAGTTTTTTCATATCATGTACACCAATAAAAAAATAACAGTAATTAAAGCGCAGACAGAAAAAACATACACCCAAAGCGGAAGTTTTCCTGAAGGAACGGTGCGCGCCAGAGGCTTGTTTTTTTTCGGGTCAAACGGCGGCGGAGAGGAATAACCGCAGGAAGGGCATCCGTTGGCGAATGATTTATCATCGCCGTTGAAGCCGCAGGAGGGGCAGTGTATGGATGCAAAAAACCTGCCGCATTTAGGGCATGATTTTGCATTGCGTTCCACTTCGCAATTGCAGTTATCGCAAAAAAAACGCGGTTTCTTTTTCAACGCGGCTCCTTTCTTGTTATGGTTTAACCGCTTCGGCAGCAGGTTTTGCCGCTTTTTTTTCGGCAGGGCTTATTCCGGTTTCGGCGGCAGGTTTTTTATCTTGAATGCCGCTTTCATTTATGCCCGATACGGTATCGGTCTGTTTTTTACCGGTTTTTTCAGATGATTTTCTGTTGGAATTATCGGTGACATAAAAGCCGGGACCTTTAAAAATAACCCCTGCCCCGCCGAATATTAACCTGCGCAGTTCTTTTCCGCATTTTGGGCATTTTTTCAGCGGCTCATCGCTCATGGCCTGAAAAGCTTCAAACCTGTGGCTGCATTTCTTACATTCATATTCATAAGTCGGCATACAATTAATCCTTGTAAAAATAAAATTCAACTGAATAATTATAGAATGAATTCGCTAAAAAGTAAAGCCGCATCATTTAATGTTACATTATCTATTGAAAAATTAATGGCATTGTCCTGCACAACCGGAGATTTAGAAAACAATGCGTCTGCAATAATGCCCAAGACGCCCTCCGGCGTATTTATGCCTGGCGAATAAAACCTGCCTGCAA
>WRNF01000247.1 GCA_009776715.1 Treponema sp.
AATCATAAAAATTCCGATAAGCAACGTTTTAATGCTATATACCGCCATAAATTTAACCTAAATTACCTGAATTTCATTGAAAAATTGAAATATCCTCCCCTGTATTCTTTTTCGGTATAATAAAAAACCGCAAGGATTGCCATTTTGACTCATTATTTAAAAAAGGCAAATATTCTGTGTCAAAATGACACAGTTATATTTTAAAAAAGCATTCTACTTTACCGTTCTTTCTTTTTCGTATAAAAAAAATAAAAAAAATCCAAAACAGTAATGCTTTTTACATTTTCTCGCCATATATAAGGTATAAAAACAATGAGGAGTGAAAAATGAAAAATTATATNATGTTTTTTTTATTGGCAGCGTTTATAACAATGCCCTTTTTTGGCTGTAAAATGCCATCTACAAATATACCGGAAGGATCAAAAACAGGTTCAATTACCGGTAAAGCTCTTTTTACAAAAGAGGTTGATCACGCTGGAATTACTGTTATTCTAGAAAAAACAGACGGCCTGCTCTCGCTTAGTTTTGTTTCGGCAGCAATGGGCATCGACAGCAGTGAGCGCAGCATTGGCGCAGTGCGATCGCTTGCAGGACAGACACAGACAAATGCAGACGGCTCTTATACATTTAACAAAGTAGAACCTGGAACCTACACTATTTATGCTTCATCAAAGGATTCCCTTGAAAAAGCCGTGAAAAAGAACCTTACGGTAACAGCAGGTGGAACAATAGATGCTGGGATTCTTAACTTGACGCCTGTGGGTTCTATTAACGGGCGGATAATGCTTGATGGCAGCGAATCCGGTAATTTAGGATTTCTGGTTTGTGTAGCAGGAACATCGTATATGGCAATAAGTGCAACTGACGGCAGTTTTGCCATCAGCGGCATACCTGCCGGAGACGGGTATTTGGTTATTGTTATGAAGGAAAATTTTATAGATTTCTGGAATATTACACCGATAAGCGTTTCAGGCGGAGTTAGTACTGTCCTTAATCCCAACCCAAAGGAAATTACAAGCAGTGAAATCAACAATGCCAAAAAAAAGATTCAGATTGGAGAAAATGGCAACTGGTTTATTGACGGCGTTGACACTGGCGTAAAAGCGCTGGGGGAAAATGGAAAAGACGGGGTTGATGGAAAAGACGGTAAAAACCAACCAGAATGCATTTCCATTGCTGCCATACCGGGGGTAACAGATCCAGCAGCAGGTTGTGTTCCGGTAACACAGATTGAAACAGAACAATATAGTGGAAGCGTGGCATGGGCTCCGGTTGTTTCAGGAGTTTTTGCTTTTACTACAGTCTATGAGGCTACTATTACACTGGCAGCAAAAGAAGGATATACCTTTGCAGGCTTACCAGCGGACTTCTTCACTGTTGCAGGAGCAATAATGCTAACAAACAATAGGGCAAACGAGGGCATTGTAACCATAAGATTTCCAATGACCTCATATATAACTGCACTTACAGCAGATTTGTTTGACGATGAAGCTGTATGGGGAAGTTCCGTAAGTATGACTGTCAGCCTTAATGAGTATGCTAAAGTTCCTGTAAGCATAACGCTTGCGGTTAGCGAAGGCGCCATGTGTCCTGAAAGTGTTATCATCGGTAAAGATGCCATCTCGGCAACATTCATCATTACTATGGCAGCAGAAGGCGACACATCCGTTATAGCAACCTTAGAGGATGTTTCAATCTCGACAACTATCATCGGTGTATACAGCATCCCAATTGCAGTAGCAGCCATTACACTTGAAACTAAAAGAGNAGAGCCTGGCAGTACCGTTAAAGCAACAGTGACCTTGAACCAGCTTGTTGATTCACAGGTCACTGTGCTTTTGTCATCAAGCGATACATCGGTTGCCACAGTTCCTGAGGTTTTTGTGATGAAAGGATGGCTTTCGGGCAGCGAAAATTCATTTGACATTGACATTGTTACCGAAGAAGCCGGCAAAACTGCGATCATAAGCGCAATGGTTGATGGTACAAAGCCTAAAACTATGACTGTCACTACGGGATTTGCGTTGTTCAATTGGAGTTTTCAAGACAAAAGCACTGATCCTGGAGGGGTAATTGAGGCCATCGACTGCACTACTGCAAGTTATCCTCAGGGGCATACCGGAACAGGGAGCATTAGTTGGTCTCATTCTGGCTGGAATTCAACAACATATGACAGACACATAATGATCAATGTTAAAAACATTGACAATATATCCGGTTACAGGGATTTTGGGTTGAGCTTTTGGTGCAGAACTTCTGGCACAGGAACCGGGGCAGTTGTTGTACTCAGCATCTTTGATGCAAATATGCAAGTTGGGCCGTCCATAAATGCAGTAAAAATGGACGAAGCATCGAAGTGGTATTTTATTTACATTGATCTGCCGAACGCCGTTGATCCTGCCAACCTCTCTGTGCGCATTAAACCAACTGATATTATAAACTCTTTAGCTACCTTCGCTATTAGCGGCGTTACCGTCACAGGTGTTCCATTATGAAAATTTCCAGCGAATAAATTTTGCTATTACGCTTGTAATCATAAAGTTCCTGTCTCTGCAGCGGCAGGCTGTTTACCGTATCTTCGATGAAACCAAGCGATTCAAACCAGTCTGGAGCAGATGTGGTAAGAACAAAAACTTTATCCATTTTATTTTTTCGGGCTTTTTCAATTAAAAATTCAACGATACGGCGGCCTAAATTCATGCCGGTATATACCGGATTAGACGCTACCGCAGCAATTTCTCCCTTCTTTTCGCCCAGATCATGCAAGGCACCGCAGGCATGAATGGAACCATCAATCTCAAATACATAATAATCGTTTTTTTTATCCTGAATTTGTTCCGCTGTACGGCGAACAAGAATTCCCTTTTGCATAAACGGTTCTATTAAGCGCAGAATATCCGGAATGTCTCTGCCGTGAATTTGGCGTATTGATTCATATTCATCAGTATACACCATGGTTCCAGAACCAAGATTGGAAAACAATTCCTTCAGAACCGCTCCTTCCTGCCTGCCGTCAACAATGTGAACACGGTCAACTCCATCCCGTGCCGCCCTTAGCGCCAATTTTAATTCACGCAGGGTTTTAAGTAAATATTGCTGCAAATCCCGCCCAGCGTTATCGGTATTAGAATCGTTTATAAACTGAATAAGCTGCTCTGTTTCTTGCGGCGTTAGGCGGATAATGCTGCCGTCTTCTCTTGTTTCTATTGTTTTGAGAAGGGGTAAAACATTCTGGCGGTGTTCACGGCCGGTAACGATAAATAATTTTGCCGCTCGAAGCGCTGTAGATACTGCAAGGGCAATTTCATCACTGGGAACATTATACGGTTTTCCCACAGGACTCCATCCTATGCATGGCAGTATGGGAACCATTCCCAATTCCAGCGCCCTGCTGATTGAATCAACATAGATTTTATCAACAGTTCCTGTATGCCCCATATCCGTTCCGTCAACCACCCCCAGGCTTCTGGCTCTAACAAAATTTCCAATTACCGCATCAACCCGGCTTCTTGAAAAACTGGTCATATAACAGGCAGCCGCATTAAAGGCCGCCATTTCAACAAAAGGAATTGCTTTATCCTCTGTAATTCTTGCGGGTTCCTGCAAATTCCCGGAGGGACAAGATTCAGAAATAATAGCATGCTCTTTTAAAAAAGCATCGATGGATTCTTTTACTCCCGGCACAATAACAATTTTAATGCCTGTTTGAGCCAACAGAGACAGATCTTTCATAAGATACAGGAACCCCGGATCACCAGTTACAGGATAGTCAATTTTAAATACCATGGTAGATCCTTCGTAGCGCTTTTTATAATAAAAAGCCTCACGAATTAAATCTATTTCAGAAAAGCTTGTATCCATGGTATTATTATAATACAACTGGCAATTATTAGGAAGCTTTTTTAATTAATTCCTTTGAAGCGGCAGGCGCAATTTGCCGTTGTTTGGTTTACCATTACCATAACCAAGAATAAGTTTATTGTACCAGGCACTATGGTGCTAACATAGGAGTTTGTCGGGCTTTGCCCTTTTTGATAAAAAAAATGCGAAAAAACACCGTTTTGAGCATTTTTTACTCTGCAAACTCTGTAAGGAGCCCCGTTTATAGGAGAATTTTGCGGTTTTTTACCGCAAAATTCCACAAGTCCGACAGGCTCCTAGGAGACATTTTCGCTGACTGTTGACACAA
>WRNF01000248.1 GCA_009776715.1 Treponema sp.
GGTATAAGTCCCCGGGCCTCCGCTGGTTGCAAAATATCTAAACCGTAAATCTCCCGGGAAAGCAGAGTCTTTCACATCTGTTTGAGTCATAGCGCCTTCAAATGTAACACTGGTAAGATTGCTGCAATTTCTAAAAGCATAAACGCCAATAAATTCAATGTTTTTCCCTATAGTGACACTGGGAAGATTATCGCAATTGTTAAAAGCAGAACCTCCAATACTGGTAACGCTGTTTGGTATTGTTATGCTGATAAGGGCGCTGCATCCGTCAAAAGCAGAATTCCCGATAGCGGAAACTTTATTCCCGACAATGATGCTGGCAAGCCCCCGGCAATTGCTAAAAGCATAATCCCCGATATTTGTAACATTGTCTGGTATAGTAACAGTGGTTAGTCCGACGCATCCGTTAAAAGCATAATCCCCGATATTTGTAACATTGTCAGGTATGGTAACAGTGGTTAGCCCGACGCATCCGTTAAAAGCAGAATCCCCGATATTTGTAACATTGCCGGGCATAATAACACTGGTTAGCTTACTGCAACTTCTAAAAGCTTCATTTTCAATACTGGAAACACTGTTTGGTATATTATACATTGCCGTTGTTTTTCCAATAGGATAACGGATTAAAGATGCAGCCGTTTTATTGTAAAGCACGCCGTCTATTGAGCTATACATTGTGTTGCCGGGGGAGGCATCTATTGCCGCAAGGCTGTTACATCCATTAAAAACTGAATTCCCAATGCTGGTAACGCTGTCCGGTATGATAATGCTGCCAAGATTGCTGCATTCGAAAAAAACCGAATTTCCGATAGCAGAAACATTATTCCCAATATTGGCACTGGCAAGGGCGCTGCACCGGCTGAAAGCAGAATCCCCGATACTGGTAACGCTGTCCGGAATGACAATGCTTCCAAGATTGCTGCACTCGCTGAAAGCAGAATTTCCGATAGCGGAAACATTATTCCCAATGCTGACGCTGGCAAGGGCGCTGCACCGGCTGAAAGCAGAATCCCCGATACTGGTAACGCTGTCAGGTATGACAATGTCGGTAAGTTTGTCGCAATAGTAAAAAGCTGAATCCTTGATTGCAGCAACATTATTCCCCATGTTTATGCTTTGAAGCCCCGCATAATAGTAAAATGCATAACTTCCAATGCTGGTAATACTGTTGGGCATAATTATTGACAGTACTTTATAATTAAAGAAAGGTCTGTCAGCGTCCCAGAAACTGGAAAGAGGCGGTATTTTTGTTCCTGTGCTTTCGGTAAGATCAAGATTGACATATCTGTCTGCAACAGTCAGCATGTCCATAAGATTTTCCCAATGAATTTCCAAATCCAGGTTTGCTTTTAAAAAAACCGGGGTTTCAGCAGTATTGTCATTATGGGCAGCAAGTTCTGTGCCCAAAATATGTATTTCATCGGGGGCAGGGAGAACCTTTATCTTAAAATCCTTTGAAAATTTATCCCTTATGTTAACAGTATTTTCAATACTCGCTCTAACAACAACCGTTCCTGGCGAGCTTGTAAACAGAGTTTCTTTATTAACAATTCTGGCATTGGTGGTTCCTGCATTTTTAATTGACCATATCACGTTAGGTGTCATCAAAAAGGATATTGACGATACTTTAGCTTCCAGTTTTAGGGGTTTCCATGCTGTAGCCTGCCCTGGCGCACCGCTTATATCAGTTGTTCCAAAATAGCATCTGGTGCAAAATACAAACACCGCAACAAAACAGAATAAACCCAATGTTATTTTTTTCATTTTTTTCTCCTCTATATATTTTTCTCTTCTATATATTTTTCTCTTCTATATATTCCAATATTCCTTTATTCCAATATCCCCTTTTCATTCAAGGTAATTACCGTAGTTTCATCGGGAGTAAAAATATAATCTTTTAAATCATAGTTATTGCCAAACCAAACGATTACTTCTGCGTTATACGATTTGTTTATCTTATCAATTTGTATCTTTTTTGATTTACCCGGAGGTATTTTCTCATTTGGAAAGATGTAACCATCAAAAGAAAAACCAGGGTCAAGAAAAGTAATGTCTACACTCTTTATAATCTGGTCATAGTTATTCACTACAGTAAATGATGAATAGCCGTCAGAGGGAGAATCCATAACAATACACCCTGCAAAAACCATTGGGAAAATTGATAAAACGGCAAGAATTGTAAAAAGCACAAAAAAATTCGATTTAAACATATTTTTTTTACTCCTTATTATAAAATATAACATAAAAAACAACAAATTTCAACAAATTTATACGGTATTTCACTTAATAATGACAGAAAAGCCGCTGTGCTACTGAAACATTATCCACAAGATACCAACGGCGCATAATAAATAACTTTGCGTCTTTTACGTCTTTGCAATAAAAAGTTATCAAAAAGATGATTTGCAACGTAGAACGTGTGCTGGCTCATGTCTTGTTTCTGGGTTCCCGAAGGGTTTTCATTATTCCGTTAATAGCGAAATATAGTGGTATTGGATTATAGCAAGAAATGAACTTGTAACACCGTCTTCAACCTATCTTGAAAAAAATTGAAAAGAGCCTCTCACGGAGGCACGGCGAACACAGAGAAAAGAGGATAAAGTTTTTCTTAAAATACAGCTTATTTCAAATGAATCGCTGGTACATTTATGCCATAAGGCAATAACTGCATATTTAAGATATGAAGATTATCCGCAAGCAATAACCATTCTTAATCAAATAACGGAAATTGCCAAAACAATACCTGATTTTGACCGCCTGATTCTTGATTACCTGCTTGGGATTACCCTTAAATATAGCATGCTGCTTGATTCTTACAAAAACAGCATAGACGGGCAGGTTGAAGCAAAAGCAACCACTATTTATCAGGGAAATTACTATCAGGCATGGATTGCCGCCAAAAAAAATGTATCGTTATACAACAAACTCTACGATATGGGCAGAAAAAGCGCGGTTATAACCCAGAAAAAAAAGTTATGGTACTCCCTTATAAAACAAAACGATATGGAATTTACTTTATATTCAGGCAAAAAATAAGGCTTTTGCATATAACTTTACTCCCATTTTTACTCTCACGGAGACACGGAGGCACAAGAGTTTGTAGGAAAACTATTTTTTTAATATTCCTCACACAAAGGCACAAAGGTGCACAAAGGACACAAAGGAAGAAGAGGAGAATTAAGAAGAAAAATGTGGAATTTTAAATGAAAACCCATGTTTTTTTTGTAAATTCAAAGTTCTCTTCAGGCACATTTTTAATTTTTTAAAACTCCGTGCCTGCGAACCGAAGGTTCGATGTTCCTTTGTATGAGACCTTTTCCTACAAACTCCAAAAATTACAAGGCCGCTTAGTTTTTGTTCGGCAGCTGTTCTGTTTATGCTGCCGATAAAAATAATGTAACCAAAGCATAATAATAATGGTTGTATATCTGACTAATAGTTAGCGGAAGGCATAAATGATATAATTTCCGCACTTGTATACCAGGAAGATAAGTCCCATGTTAGATAAAGAATTCAAAAATATAATCAGAAAAATTGCTGATGAAAAGGGGAAATCCATTTTTCTTGAAGCAAATACAATTAGACCGCTTTTATTGGACTACACTAGAAATGAATTCAAAAAAGAAAGTTCTCTTTTAGTAAAAATGATTGATGCAGGCTGTGCAGGTTATATCAACAATGCAGAAAACCTTGAAGAATGTAAACAATTTTTGATAAAACATCTGGAGGAAGAGGAATGTTTATCTCCTTCAAAATGCTCCGAAATGTTGGATTTAATAATATCTATTTTTGGTTTTTATCGATTTATTAAAAAAGGAGCGGAACAGGGCAATGCTTGGGCGCAAAACAGCCTTGGGGATTGTTATTTTTACGGAAAAGGCGTAACGCAGGATTACAGAAAAGCGGTTGAGTGGTATACCAAGNCGGCGGGACAGGGCAATGCTCGGGNGCAAGACAGCCTTGGGGATTGTTATTATTTTGGAAAAGGCGTAGAGCAGGATTACGGCAAAGCGGTTGAATGGTATGCGAAGGCGGCGGAACAGGGCAATGATTGGGCACAGTATAACCTTGGATATTGTTATTATTTTGGAAAAGGCGTACCGCAGGATTACAGAAAAGCGGTTGAGTGGTATACCAAGGCGGCGGAACAGGGCAATGATTTGGCGCAGTTTCGCCTTGGGAATTG
>WRNF01000249.1 GCA_009776715.1 Treponema sp.
GTCACTGCCGGGCGGCTGCATAGCCGCCCTTTTTAATCATTTCCTCTCTGTGTGCGGCCTGCAGGCCGCTTGGTAGCACTCTCCCGCTGAGTTAATCGCCCCTCTCATTATATTACCAAGAGGCTAGGCATCTGTCAATCTATATTTTGTTTAGGTTTCAGGTTTTTGGAAAATTGCGCCAGAACGAATAGGCCGTAACTGTTGTTCATTTACTTTACTGGGGTCGTTAATTCCAACTGGAAGTTCCATGCCTTTTTCAATTTCTACATCTTCTTCCACAAATTCACTGGATTCATCCCACAAGCTTTTTTGAGGCAGATCATCAGCGGCAAGCGCAATTTCGTCATTTTCAAGCCGAATAGAGATGAGTTTTGAAACACCGGAATCTTCCATTGTTACCCCAAGAAGCGTGCTTGCGCATACAACTGTTTTTTTATTATGGGTAATGATAATAAATTGGCTTGTGCTGCTAAAATCCCTTAGCAATTGCACAAAGCGGCTTATGTTAGTTTCGTCCAGGGCGGCATCTATTTCATCCAGCAGGCAAAAGGGGCTAGGTTTTACCTGATAAGTTGCAAAAAGCAAAGCTACNG
This sequence comes from Treponema sp., assembly GCA_009776715.1. The sequence continues at coordinate 594 of WRNF01000249.1, forward strand.
CGGTCATTGATCTTTCCCCGCCGGACAGTAGGGAAATATGTTCCAGTTTTTTACCTGGCGGCTGAGCAAAAATTTCAATCCCCGATTCAAGGATATGCATATCATCGGAAAGCAGAAGTTCTGCCCTGCCCCCGCCAAAGAGCCGGCGGAACATGTTATGAAAATTCTTTTTTATGCGGTTGTATGTTTTATTGAAAAGCTCTGAAGATTCTGTTCTTATTTCAGTAGTAAGGTTTTCAAGGTCTTTGCGGGCTTTTTCCAAATCTGACATCTGGTTGCTTAAAAATTCATACCTTTCCTTTTCGTCTGCATATTCTTCAGGAGCCATAAGGTTTACAGACCCCAGATCTTTCATCTGAGAGCGGGCAACGGCCANTTTTTCACGCAAATTGGCAGGCTGTGCAGTAATCGTAAAAATTCGTTCCTCAAACTCCATTAAATCNCGGGAATGTGTTTCNCGAAAATTGTCCTGAATATTTTTTATTTCTGTTTCCGATTGCACAAGCTCAATATGATTTTTTTCCAGNGCTTCCTGTACTTTNCCAAGTTCCGCTGTACGTTTTTTAATAACTACCTGTTTTCCTGCAACATCGCCATTGCGTTTTTTTAAATCTTTTTCCAGCTTTTCCAGTTCTTTTGTAAGGGTTCGCCCTTTTTCTTCAATTTCTGTAATTTCAGAATGAACAAGAGTAATGCGTTCTTCAATTTCGGCCATGCGTTTCCTGTCAAAAAATAATTCATTGCAAATATTTTTTAACATTAGCTCCTGTCCATTAATTTCCCTGCGCAGCAATTTGGCCTGTTCTTCTGCTGCCTTTGCCTGCGCATTCACTTTTGCAAGATTTATCCGCAGGTCTTCCAGTGTCGCCCTGTATTCATTTATTTTTAAAGAAAGGCTGGCATTATCGTCATGCAATGTTTTAATTTGCCTGCGGCATTCGTCAATACCGTCTTTTGCGCCCCGAATCTGCATATCCAGCGAACGTTTCCTGGTAATAATTCCTTCCGGTGCAAGAAATTCGTCAAGAAATAAAGGTGTGTGGCTGCAATAGCTTTGAAAAAACGTTATGGCTTTTTCTGCCTCTGCTGCAGCAGCGGCAAGATCGGCTGATAAATTTTCAGTAATATGCTGAAGTCTTTCTCTTTCAAGCAGGCCTGTCTTCGCCTCGCTGCCTAATGTAGAGGCAATATCTTTTAAAAACGTTTCTCTTCCTGCAAGAATAGTTTTTATTTTTCTTAGCGCCTCGTTAAGATCCGTCTCTGCTTTTCTTCGTTCAATGGCTGAAAACCCTACTTTTTTTAAACCGGCATCCAATTCTGCGACAATATCATCGGTTATTAATGCTAATTGTTTTTCAAATTTTATTAAATCTTTTTCAAGGTTATGTATTGTTTTCTCGTTTTTTCGTATGTTTTTTTCATTTTCCTCGATACGAGAAGCCGCTAATTTAATATTAGCTTCAAAAGAAATTATGTTCTCTTCTATGCTTTTTGCATTTTTTTTCAAATAATCTGCTGTTTCATCCTGTTCTGCAGCATTATCATTTAATTCGGAAATTTTATTATTAACCTGTTTTTCTCTCGCCTCATTTTGCTCAATTTTTACCTTTCCTTCGCTGTGTTGCTCCTCTAAAAGCCTTACTGCATTTTCTTTGGCGTTTTTTTCAAGGGCCAGGCCGTAAATATTTCTTTGCTTCTCTACCAATTGCGCTTCCATAGAATTCACTTCATCCATGTGCAATTCAAGAGCTTTGCTTTCCTCTTCCATTTGTTCACGAATTCTATTTCTGTCTTCTGTGCACCGTTTAAGTTTTTCTTTGCGCTCGTCCCGTTCATATCTAAACTGTTTTAGTTTTAACAACTGTATTTCAAGTTCATAATTGAAAATTTCATCTCGTAAAAAACGGTATTTCAAGGTTTTTTCTGATTGTGATTTAAGGGTATCGTAAGACCGTTTTACTTCCGCCAGCACAAGCGATAGCCGCTGCATATTTTCGGTTGTTTTGGCAAGGTTTCTTTCGGTCTCCGCGCCTCGTGCTTTATAACGGGTAATTCCAGCGGCTTCTTCGAATAAGTAACGGCGTTCTTCCGGCCTTGAAGAAAGGATTTGGTCGATTTTCCCCTGTTCCATCACTGAATATGCAGCTTTTCCTATTCCTGTATCCCAAAACAGTTCTTTTACTTCTTTTAGCCTTACCTGTTGTGAATTAATAAAATATTCGCTTTCTCCGGACCGGTACAGGCGGCGTTTTATTTCTATTTCCGGGCTGTTTAGCTGTAATAAGCCCTCTTCATTGGATATTGTTAATGTAACTTCTGCCACATTAAGAGCTTTGCGGTTTTCTGTGCCATTAAAAATAACATCTTCCATTTTTTCCGCGCGCAGCGATTTGGTTGCCTGTTCTCCAAGCACCCATTTAACTGAATCAACCACATTTGATTTTCCGCAGCCATTTGGCCCCAATAAAGCGGTAATTCCGTTTGAAAAATCAATCTCTGTGCGATCGGCAAAAGATTTAAAACCTAAAATCGAAAGGCGTTTTAAAAACAAAAATATCTCCAAGATTAAACTTATTCATTGTTAGTGTTCTGTATTATACAAACAACATTGAACTTTAGCCTGCATTTACTTTATCTTTGTGATCTGAATGATACAGAACACTAATCGTGTTGAATTAATATATTAATTGCATCTATCATTTCCGGTGTATTCCAATCTCTGCTGCCTACTTCTTCAATAATTATTTTACCGTCTTTTCCAATAATGATTGTTGTTGGAATGCCTTCAATTCCATAATTAGCAGCAACACCGCCGTCTAAATCAAGAGCAACCGGAAAATTGAACTTAAAGTAATCTAAAAAATATTTTACGTCTTCTTCGTCTTCTCTAATATTTACAACAACAAATTCTATGGCTTTGCCGTTAAATTGCTGATACATATTCTCCATTGACGGCATCTCAATTCGGCACGGAGGACACCACGTAGCCCAAAAATTTAAAAACACCACCTTGCCCTTTAAGCTGCTCAGTTGCACATTGCCGCCTTTTACCAATTTTAACGTAAAATCTTTAATTTCCTGTTTTTTATCCAATAAAGACAACCCTGCTTTGTCAAATGCATTAATTATTTCCGGAGCAATATCCGGCGGAGCAGCTCCAGCAAAAACCCCTGTTAAAAAAATCAGTACAATGGTTAAATATATATGCTTTTTCATTAGAATTCCTTAAATTTTCTGGTTTAAAAAAGTATATTTTTAATTTAAAATAATTACAATACCCCAAGAAAACCGCTTGACTTTTTTTCTAGAAATACATAGTATTAACAATACAACGCAGGGTAGAGCAGTTGGCAGCTTGCCGGGCTCATAACCCGGAGGTCGCAGGTTCGAGTCCTGTCCCTGCTAAAAACGGCGGCATCCCATATAGGATGCCGTTTTTGTTTCCAATGCAGGACTCGAAACAAAGCCAGGATTACCCGGATCCATTTTCACCCTTCATTTTCTTCATAAAAAAATTCCCTATCTCTTCCACTTTTTCCCTTACTTCCTCGCTGTATTTCATAATAAGATCCATAGGTTTA
>WRNF01000250.1 GCA_009776715.1 Treponema sp.
TATAACACGGATTAGCACAGATTTTCCACGGATTTACACTGATTAATCAGAATTAATTAAAAATCCGTGTGAATCCGTTTAATCCGTGAAAATCCGTGGCTATTGCATATATGCCTTAGCAAGAGGCTAAATGAAGTTAGAGACAAGCCCCCGCGATGGAAAAGACAGCGAGAACGCAAATTCCGGCTTTTTCCGCATCAGCGGTAACTGTACAGAAATCTCTGCGGTTTTTGCGATAAAATTTTTAAAAACCGAGGTTCTTGCAAAACCTGCTTTTGCAAGAACCTCCATAAACTATTCTTTTGAATCCAATTCCGCAGCGGCATCAAGGCTGGCGCAGAATTCTTCAGGCGTTATTCGCGGGTTCTGTGTGCAAAGCTGACGGACTAGTTCCTGGAACTCTTCCTTAAAAACATTGGTTTTACCGTAGTCAAGACCGGGGCCTTTCCCGCTAATGGTTGTAGCTTCGGCGGAGAACTGGAGCAGCTTTTTGCTGACATCGGAATCTTCATCCCGCGGGGAAACAACTTGAGCGGGGAACCCTGCGCCTGTTTCCCAGCAGTACACTCCAAAGCGTTCGGCAAGGAATTTAATGTAATCAACAGCAATTTCCTTATTTGCTGAATTGGCTGAAACAACAAAATTGCCGCCAAACCAGACCATTGCTTCATCGGTTGTTCCCAAGCCGCCCTGAATTACAGGAAATTTAATTACATCCAGGCTGTCGCGGAAACTTTGATCAAAGCTGGCATTTGTAGCCATGCCCATCTCCCAGGAACCCATCATGTAAATGGCCGCCCTGCCCTGAATAAATTGATTCTGCGCATTTCCGTAATCAGCAGTGGTCAGATTGCTGTTAAATACACCGGCTGCAACCAGCCTCTGAATAAACGCTGCAGCTTGAACAAAATCGGGGTCGGTAAATTTAACGCCGTTTTTCCGGTCAATGGCATTGTAGTTGCGGGTAAAATCGCCGTTGATCCGCTGGGCAATGCCGTCAAAGAAGATGCAGAGGGGCCAGCCTTCCAGCCCGTTGGTAACCAGCGGAGTAATATCCATATCTCTAAAAGCAGGAACAGCGGCAATAACATCTTCCCATGTTTCCGGCAGTGAAATGCCTGCTTTTTCAAAAAGTTCTTTATTTACATACAACACCCACATATCGCCGGATGCAGGGATACCGTAAAGATTGCCGTCATACTCACAGCTTTCCAGAGATCCTGGTAAATAATTAAATTGCGCAAATTCGTCTTTGTTAAAACTTTCCAGNTAGCCGGCATTAATAAAACGCCCCATCATATTGGGAAATGTCCACCATTTGAATACATCAGGCAGTTGATTGGAATTGGCATATTGCCTTACTTTTTGCTGCCAGGGCTGGTCCTGGAAACTTTCAATTTCAAACTCAACATTGGGATAAACCTCAATGAATTCAGCGTTGATCCGCTCAAGGACTGAACCGACACCTCCTTCCCTGTCGGGATGGCAATCGCCCATTTTTAAGACGATCTTGCCGGAATCATCTTTCGTGCAGCCAATAAAGGCCAGCGAAATAATACAAAAAATAACCGCAATAAATCCGATGTGCTTTTTCATGCAATTCCTCCAAAATAAGAATTTAATTTTTGGCATACATTTCTGCCTTTGCCACTTTATGTTAGGTTTAATTAATACTATATTATCACAGTATTGTCAAGGACCCGCTGTAAACAGAGCCCGCTGTAACTCCTAGGAGCCTGTCGGACTTGTGGAATTTTGCGGTTATTTACTGCCGGCTGATAGCCGCAAATTCTCCGATAAACGGGGTTCCTTACGGAGTTTGAGCGGTAAAAATCGTGCTTTTGCACGATTTTTTGCATTGAATTGGACAAAGTCCGACAAACTCCTAGGGGAGCATCATTGAACCCGCACAAAAAAACAAGGTTTTTTTCGAATTACCTCCCCCACATCAAACTTTTTCTCGAACAGAGGCAACTGAACATTTACCGTTTTTTTTAAATATAAGTTTTATTCTTTTTAATAATTCTTTCTTTGTAAAGGGCTTGAAAATATAATCCACCGCTCCCATTTCCCGGGCGCGGTTTTGTTCTTCTGTTCCTTTAACAGCCGTTAAGAATGCTACCGGAACATTGCTTATATGCCCCAAGTCTTTAATTTGGCTAAAGGTCTCCCATCCATCCATTTCCGGCATTATAAGGTCTAATAAAATTAAATCTACATTATTATGGTGAAGCAAATAATCCAGCGCTTCTTTTCCGGATTTAGTTGGAAGAACTATATATTTATCTTGCAGCAGGATTTCAATTAAATCAAGATCAATTTCATTGTCATCTACTGCAAGAATTTTTTTCTTTTTTCTTTTTCTAAAACATTCCATAATATTAATACCTCTATGGGGTTTGTATGAGCCGTTTCATTGGCGTATAAATTATATACTGTATCTGCAATAAATTTGCAAGAGACTCATAGATCGAAATATTTTTTGAACTCAACCGGATGCGGTATCTGACTGATTTCTTCTACGTCACGTTTTAATTTTTTGATCTGACTGTTGATAATGCTTTCGGTAAATACAGACCCTGCCAAAAGAAAGGCATGGTCTTTGCCGACAGCATCGGCTGCTTCATCCAGTGATTTTGGCAGAGTTTTAACGTGTTTTTTTTCCTTTTCGGTCAGATGGTACATATTTTTGTCCCAGGGGCCGAAGCCCTCGGCTGTGGGATCAATTTTATTCAGTATGCCGTCTATTGCCGCCATGAGTATGGCCGAAAAACAAAGGTAGGGATTTGCCGTTGCATCCGATGGCCTAAACTCAAAACGTTTGTTCTCCGGTTCCTTTGCGTACGCGGGAATGCGAATAACGGCGCTGCGGTTTGCTTCTGCAAAACAGATGCTTACCGGCGCTTCATAACCGGGAACCAAGCGCTTGTAAGAATTGGCGCTGGGATTAGTAAATGCCATAAGCGCGGCTGAATGTTTAAGGATGCCGCCGATGGCAAAGAGCGCTTTTTCACTCAGGGCTGAATAGCCGTTTTTGTCAAAAAACAATGGTTTGCCTTTTTTGAACATATGCAAATGAACATGCATTCCGCTTCCTGCTTCTCCAAAAAAAGGCTTAGGCATAAATGTAACCGTCTTGCCGTTTTGAACCGCTGTATTTTTTACAAGATATTTTAGTTTTTGCGTTCTGTCGCTTATGTCGCGTAAGGTAGAAAATTCTATTTCCAATTCAACCTGGCCGGGACCGCCGTTTTCGCTGTGATGGTACTTCACCGGTATGCCGTTTTCTTCAAGTATTAGCGCCATTTTATTGCGTAAATTAAAACTAGCGTCATAAGGCAAATCGGCATGGTAGCCTTTATGTGCCAACACCTTATATCCCTGATTGCCCCCGGGTTTGGCATACATTGAATTACAGGCATTCCATTCAGCCTGTTCGGAATCAAGATACACTCCAATATGGTTTTTTTCGACGGCAAACTCTATATTGTCAAGGATATAAAATTCAAATTCCGGCCCAAAAAGGCATTTATCGGAGATTCCTGTTTCAGAAAGAAATAACTCCGCTTTTTCGGCTATAAAACGAGGATCGTCTGCAAAACGTTCAAGCCCATTGCTGCCAATTTTGTAAATGTCGCCGATCATGCTAACGGTGGGGATGTCCGGAATTGGATTTAGAAAAGCGCTTTTGGCATCAGGAATAAAAACCATGTCCGATTTTTCTACCGATAAAAACCCGTAGCTGGATCCGTCAAAGCCAATTCCTTTCTCCAAAATATCTTTGGAATATGAAGACGGAACCAAAATATTTTTAATAAGACGTTCAACAGGTATAGAAAGATGATGCCAAACTCCGGTCAAATCTGTTACCTTAAAATCTATTATTCTTACTTTATTTTTTTTTATTAAATCACACAGTTGATTAAAAATTTCATCCATAAATTATATTTCCATATATTTAATATTTGTATACTGCATTAAAATGTCATCTATCGGCATTTATTTTACTGCAATTCATATTGCTGCAGTTCGTCAATCACATATTCCAAAACAATTCCTGCCATTTCCAGCATTTTTTCCGAATCCTCTGCGTCATGGTAACGGCGCTGGCACACCACTCTTTTAATGCCGCAGTTGATTAGCAGCATGGCGCAGACACGGCATGGCGTCAT
>WRNF01000251.1 GCA_009776715.1 Treponema sp.
GATTTCCACGGATTTTTTATTTTATTTTTAAATTCTGTATAAACTCGATGATTATTCTTGGTTTCAGTCCTAGAAATCTATNTTCCTCTGTGTAAATCTGTGGAAATCCGTGCTAATCCGTGGCCTTTTTATAGTTTTAAAAGTTACCTCATGGTTGGTTCGCTGCGAATGCGGCGCGGGAGCTTACCTATTACGTAAAAGTTGGAAAAGTTAGAGATTAATACCCCCGGCTAAACGGAGAATTACTTATTTTTTTGCATGGCAGCCTTGAAAAACAGCGAAATTTATAGTAAAAATAAATATGGATTTTCTTTTGGACAAATTACAACCGGGCGCAAATGTTTATTTTATCGGCATAAAGGGGACGGGCGTGTGCGCCATTGCGGAATTGCTGCACGGAGCAGGGATAAAGGCAAGCGGATCTGACATTGCGGAGAAATTTTATACCGATCAAATTTTAAAAGAACTAGGCATTCCTTTTTACGAAAATTTTAATCCGGCGCATATAAACGGTAAAATTGATTTAGTGATACATTCCGCNGCTTACAACGAACAAAACAATGAGGAACTGGCGGAAGNGAAAAAAAAATCNATTCCTGTTNTGTCTTACCCGCAAGCCCTAGGCGCATATTCCGCCGGGTTCAATTCTGCCGGCATAACCGGCGTTCACGGAAAAACCACCACAACAGCGATGAGCGGCTGCCTGATGCAGGGCCTGGGACTGCCTGCGCAGGTGTTGGTTGGCAGTGCTGCGGCAAATTTTGGCGGAAGATCAACGGTAATGATGGGGAACAAATTTTTTATCGCCGAAACCTGCGAATACCGCAAGCATTTCCTTGCTTTCCACCCGCAGCGGATTGTGCTTACTGCCGTGGAACCGGATCACCATGACTTTTTTCCGGATTATGCATCTATCCGCGATGCCTTCCTTGAATACTGCCGCCTTATCCCTTCCGGCGGTGAATTAATTTACTGCGCCGACGATCCCGGCGCATCCGAGGTTGCCGGAATTATCAAAAACGAAGAGCGCGGCATTAAGATGATTCCTTACGGTTTTTCCGCTCCAGGAGATTTTTGCATAAGCCGTTACCGCGTGCAAAACGATGCATCGTTGTTTTCCATTGCCGCATTTCCGCAGGAATTTTCTGTAAGCGTGCCCGGACGGCATCAGGCATTAAATGCCGCCGCAGCCCTTGCGCTTGCCTCTGTTCTTTTAAAAGCAGAAAATTTGACATGGAATGACACGTTGCATTATGCCGCGCAAAAAGCGCTTGCGAATTTTACCGGATCAAAACGGCGCTCTGAGATTATCGGCAATGCGGCAGGAATTCTCTTTATGGACGACTACGGCCATCATCCGACAGAAATTACGGCAACGCTGGAGGGCTTAAGGAATTTTTATCCTTCAAGACGGATTGTTGTAAGTTTTATGTCACATACTTATTCCAGAACAGCCGGTTTGCTTGATCAATTTGCATCGTCTCTTGCAGCAGCCGATGTGCTTTTTTTGCATAAAATATTTGCTTCGGCACGGGAACTGCATGACGGAAAAACAAGCGGTAAATCAATTTATGAAAAGATTATCAACATTGATAATAAAAAAGATAAAGAGTTATTTTATAGAGAGATATTTTATATTGAAGAGCCAATGGACGCATTCAAACCGTTAACTGAAATTTTAAAACCAGGCGATCTTTTTCTTACCCTGGGCGCCGGGAATAATTGGCCCCTTGCAGTAAAGCTCTTTGAATATTTTGCTGGTAAAAACGGAGATGCCCAATGACAAGCATGACCGGATTTGCCGCCGCAGAGTGGATGGATAAAGATATTTCTCTTACCATTGAGATGAAGGGGTATAATCACCGATTTTTAGAAATTACTGTAAACACTTCCCCTTGGTTATCCTTTTTGGAACAGGATATTAGGCGGACTGTCAGCGAATTTTGCGGCAGGGGAAAAATTGAAGTGTATATCAGAATAAAAGAAAAAAATCCCCCTATAGAAGTTTCAATTAACATTAATGCAGCCAAAGCATATAAAGATGCAATTTTCGGACTTGCTTCCAGCCTTGGCATTGAAGGTAATGTAAGCGCATCACTGTTAATTGGAATGGAAGGCGTTTTAGAAGCCGAAAAAAACAGGCACGAAGAACATTATTGGAAAGCATTGGAACCCGTGTTGATTGACACAGCATGCAAATTCAGGGAGGAACGCTCAAGGGAAGGCAAATTTCTGGAACAAGTTATTCTTGAATATCTGGGACAGATTGAAACCAAACTCAAAATCATTGAAGCTTATGTTCCTAATTTGGAAAATAATATAAAAGAAAATATTAAAACACGGTTTAAGGAAATTTCAGGAAACGAAATTGATGAAAACCGCGTTCTTGCTGAAACAGCAATACTGTTAATGAAGTATACAATTTCCGAAGAAATTTCGCGCCTGTGGGCGCATCTTTGTGAATTTAAAAAAGAGGCGGCAAACAATGATCGGCCTGGCAAAAAACTTGATTTTCTTTGCCAGGAAATAAACCGCGAAATTAACACAATTGGTTCAAAAAGCAATATTCTTGAGGTAAGCCAGGCTGTGGTTGAAATGAAAGAATCGCTTGAAAATATAAGAGAGCAGTTGCGAAATATCGAATAACGGAGCAAAACATGAAAAAAAATATTAAAATTGCAATATCAGGCAAAAGCGGATGCGGGAACACAACAATCAGTAAAAATGTTGCCCACAGGCTGGGGCTGAATTTTATTAATTTTACATTCAGGTCTTTAGCTCTTGAAAAAGGGAAAGACCTGAAAGAAATTCTTGAAATGGCGGCTATAGATGATTCCATCGACAAGGAACTTGATATGCGGCAGGTGCAGCTTGCACAGGAAAGCAATGGCTGCGTTATTGGATCCAGGCTGGCAATATGGATTCTTAAAGAAGCGGATTTAAAAGTGTATTTATACGCAAGTGACAAAACAAGGGCAGAGCGGATTGTAAACAGGGAAGGCGGGGATTTGGAATCAGTTGCGGCTTTCACAGCGGAAAGAGACAGGCAAGATAATAACCGTTACAAACGCATTTATAATATTGATAATGATAACTACCAGTTTGCGGATTTAATTATTGATACCGATAATCTTAGGCCGGATGAAATTGAACAGATAATTATTGATGCAGCAGAGAAAATAATCTAATGAAAATTAAGCTATTTCAGGAAATGATTCTTTGCCATTATATGAAGGAAGGCAGAAATTTTCCCTGGAGGGGCGCTAACCCCTGGGGAGTTATGGTTTCTGAATTTATGCTGCAGCAGACTCAGACCGAAAGGGTTATCCCCTATTGGGAAAAATGGATGGCGTTATGGCCGCAGCCAAAAAATCTTGCCGCTGCTTCTATGGAAGATGTTATGCGCGAATGGGTAGGGCTTGGTTACAACACCCGCTGCAGCAACCTTAAAAAAAGTGCCTGCATAATAGCAAAAGATTACGGCGGTATGGTGCCGGACAATCAAAAATCATTGCTTTTGCTGCCTGGAATCGGTCCCTACATTGCAGGCGCAATTGCATGTTTTGGATTTAACCGCCCTGCTGTTTTTTTGGAAACAAATATCCGTTCTGTCATTATACATTCCTTTTTTCCCGAAAGAGACGATGTAAGGGATGCGGAAATTTACCCAATTTTAAAAAAAATACTGTACAAAGAAGACCCTCGGAAATGGTATTATGCGCTCATGGATTATGGAGTATACCTTAAAAAAACAGTTGATAATCCTAACCGCAGGAGCGCTCATTATAAAAAACAAAGTCCTTTTATCGGATCCTTCCGGCAGGCAAGGGGCAGGGTAATTAAATCTTTGGTTTCAATGGGACCAAGTAATGTAAATGAAATAATGATAACCAGCGGAATGGCAACAGAAAAATTGTACAGGGTTTTAGAAAAATTAAAATCGGAATCCATGGTAGCGGAAGAAAACGGCATATATCGTATAAATGATTAGATATGTTCAGCAACACGGTTAATTATCAGACAAGCTCCCGCCCAGCATTCGCTGCGAACCATCTACAAGGTAACTTTTGAAGCTGTAGTTAAAAGGCCACGGATTTACACGGATTATCACGGATTATTTTTAAATTTTAATTC
>WRNF01000252.1 GCA_009776715.1 Treponema sp.
AATTTAAAAATAAAATAAAAAATCCGTGGAAATCCGTAAAATCCGTGAAAATCCGTGGCTATTGATTATATGCCTTAGCGAGAGGCCAAATGAAGTTACAAGCAAGGCAAGCTTCTCTACAGTATTGCCGTTTGCGTTAATTAATCAGTGTTTTGAAAAGGTTTTTTGCCGATAATAATATCAAATGAGAAAGATTTATTTTTTTTGCATTATGCTGTGTGTTTTTTTTGCTGTGTCAGCGCAGGCGCAGGAAGAAAATGCCGGGGATGAAAATGAAAGGCAGGAACTGCCGCGTCAGTTTAGGGAAATTATGCTGGGCATGAGCTTGGAAGATTTAAAGGGAGCATTACAGGAAGACCCGTATTTTAATTTCCGCGGAGACAGGGATGTGTCTTTTATTCCAATTAGGGAAGAAAGCCTGGTTGAAACTACCGGTTCTTCATTTATAAAGCGCGCCTTTTTCCAACTTCGCGATGGTTCCCTTTTTATCATGGCATTGACACTCAATGCCGCAATGACAGACCATTATTCATTGTTTACCGGTTTTATTGAAAAATACGGGCAGCCTTCTTATCTGGATGCTAAAGAAGCGGTTTGGGAATCTGAAGAAACACGGATAATGCTGGAACGGCCCCTTACAGTAAAATATATTGATAAACAGGCTTTTGAAGACATAATCAATGAATCAACGCTTATCCAGTCCAAACGGGTAAAAGAACGGCAGGAATTTCTGGATGAATTTTAGGTTAAAATACCTTGTTTTAACTATAATTGTTTTACACACAGGCATTACCGCCTGCAGTGCTGAAAAACTTCCAAGCACAGTACTTAAAATTGTACGGCATAGCCCAGATTCCGAAATATTAAAAACAGTGGAAATTACAGCAGAAATAGCCAGAACCGAGGAAGAACGAGGCAAAGGGCTTATGTTTCGCGAATATCTTCCCGATGGAGAAGGAATGCTCTTTATTTTTGAACGTGATCAGCAACTTTCGTTCTGGATGAAAAACACCCTTATTCCCCTTTCAATTGCTTTTATTTCCAGTGACGGCAGAATTTCCGAAATAAAGGATATGCAGCCCCACAATGAAAATTCTGTCCTCTCTTCCAGAAAAGTGCGCTATGCGCTTGAAGTTCCTCAAGGCTGGTTTCAGCGCATGGGTATACAAACCGGGGATACGGTAACCGGCATAAAATAAATCATTAAAAACTTCTGTTTCCCCTTGCAAAGTGAATCATAATCAATTAAATTTATCTCATGAAGAAGATCGGTTTTAAGCTGGTTTTTCTTTAATTTTCTGTATTTATAGAGGATAGTATGTTTAAGGGTGATTTAACCCAAAGAGTGCAGCGCCTTTTGTCTTTCCAGGCACAGGAAGAGGCACGTCGTTTTCATTCAGATCAATTGCTGCCGGAACATATCATTATTGCTATGCTCAGGGAAGGAGTGGGAACTGCATGCAAAGCGCTAAGTTTTCTTAGGGTTGATATCATTGAATTCAGGCAAGCTATAGAAAATATAATACCCCGCATTCCGGGAATAGCAATTCACGGGGACGTGCCTCCTTCACGCAGAACGAAAAACATGGTNGATGCTGCTGCCAACGAAGCCAGGGTAATGGGCGGCGATTTTCTTGGCACAGANCATCTCTTGTTTGCGGCTATGAAGGAACAGGATTCAATTGTTCAGACATATTTAAATAAAAAAGAAGTTAACATAGACATGCTTAGGTTGATAGTGCAAACAATGCCAAACCGTCCGGTTATTCCAAAGGCAGGGAGTGAATTTATGCCGTCAAGCGGTTTCCCTTCGTTCGTAATTCACCGGGAACGCCAGCCCATGTATCAGGGGCAGCGTAACGGCATGGATGCCGGCAAACGCAGCGGGATTAGGCCAGCTTCGTACCCGGTTCTTACGCCGACACTGGATATTTTTGCAAACGATTTAACTTTGCTTGCAAAGGCCGGCAAACTGGATCCGGTAATAGGCAGGGAAAAAGAAATTAACCGCATAATGCGCATTCTTGCCCGGCGGACAAAAAACAACCCTGTTCTTGTAGGCGAGCCGGGCGTGGGTAAAACAAGCATTGTTGAAGGGCTTGCCCAAATGCTCATTGAATCGGGAGCGCCTGAACTGCTTGCCAACAAACGCATTCTTTCACTGGATATGGGCGCAATTGTTGCCGGTACCAAGTACCGCGGTGAATTCGAAGAACGCTTAAAAAGAATCTTCAGGGAAATTGTTCAATCGGGGAATATTATCCTTTTTATTGACGAAATCCACACTATAATCGGAGCAGGCGGAGCAGAGGGAACCATTGATGCTTCAAATATGTTAAAACCAGGGCTTTCCAGGGGAGAAATTCAATGCATTGGCACTACCACGCTCAGGGAGTACCGGCGGTACTTTGAAAAAGATGCGGCATTGGAGCGGCGCTTTCAAACGGTGTTAATTGAAGAACCGAGCGACGGCGAAACGCTTGCAATTCTTTTGGGCATTCAAAAAAAATATGAAGATCACCATAAGGTAATATATTCCGATGCAGCGGTAAAACTGGCGGTAAAACTGGCAAAACGTTTTATTACCGGACGTTTTATGCCGGATAAGGCCATTGACATTCTTGATGAAGCCGGGGCAATGCAAAAGCTGGAAACTGCAAAAGAACCGCCGGAAATTACCGGCCTTGAATCAGAAATTGTGGAACTGACCGAAGAAAAAAGATTGCTGGTAACGGCTCAGGATTATGAACATGCCGCAGTGGTTCGGGATAAGGTGCGTTCCCTAAAATCCAGGCTGGCAGCAGCCCGCATTGCATGGGAACGAATGTACAATAAGGACAATGTTTGCATTGAAGAAAATGACATCCGCCGCGTGGTTTCACAGGCTACAGGCATTTCTTTGATGCACCTTGATGAGCATGAATCCAGGCGCCTTTTAAACATGGAAGCGGAGATACACAAACGGGTAATTGGCCAGGAAAAAGCCGTGCNGCGCATAGCATCTGCCATTCGCCGCAACAGTGCAGGGGTTTCCTCTCCCCGCCGTCCAATGGGTTCTTTTATTTTCTTGGGCCCTACCGGTATTGGAAAAACCCTTCTTGCCAAGCAGCTTTCCAAATTCCTTTTTGGCAGCGAGGAATTTTTAGTGCGGATTGATATGTCTGATTTTATGGAAAAACATAATGCCTCGCGGCTGGTCGGGGCTCCGCCCGGTTATGTCGGTTATGAAGAAGGAGGCGTTCTTACTGAAAAAATCAGGNGGAACCCTTACCGGGTAATTCTTTTTGATGAAATTGAAAAAGCGCATCACGATGTTTTTAATTTATTATTGCAGGTAATGGAGGAAGGGGAACTGCAAGACAGCCTCGGCCATGCTGTAAGTTTCCGTAATACCATTATAATAATGACCAGCAATGCCGGCACACGGGAAATTTCCAGGGAATCCCAACTTGGTTTTGCATCCGGATCGGGAATTATGAACGTTAGCGAAATTGAATCCAAGGCAATGGCAGAATTGCGGCGTTTATTTAATCCGGAATTTATTAACCGCGTTGATGATGTGGTAATTTTTCATCCCTTAAGCATGGGGCAAATTCAAGCCATTTTTGACATAGAAATTGCTGAATTGGCAGGGCGGCTTTCCGAAAAAAAATTCAACCTGCACATTAAACCTTCCGCCCGCAAGCTTTTAATTGAAAAAGGCTGGGACCCAAAATATGGCGGACGGCCCCTGCGCCGCACCTTGCAGAAAGAGCTTGAAGACCCTTTAGCGCAAATAATCTTGTCAAAAGATTGGCCATCCGGCACGAAATTTTGTGCAAGCTGCCGCGAAGGGAAAATTAAACTTAGCGGTACCCCGCCGTTTACGGAAATAGTTGATGACGAGTCAAACAATTGTATAAATGAACCTGTTAATTACTCGAATAAAGACGCATTAGTCTACGAATTGCAGGATTGAAGCGCGGGGGCTTGTCTCTAACTTCATTTGGCCTCTCGCTAAGGCATATATGCAATAGCCACGGATTTACACGGATTAAACGGATTTACACGGATTTTTATTTTATTTTTAAATTCTGTGTAAACCCGATGATTATTCTTGGTTTCAGTCCTAGAAATCTATATTCCTCCGTGTAA
>WRNF01000253.1 GCA_009776715.1 Treponema sp.
GTTCCTTCCGTAAAATCTCCAGCGGCAGTTGTCTCGGCAGCATCCGCGACAGTTGCCGCGGCAGGTGCCGCAGTTTCTTCCTCCGCGGCAGTACCGTTTTCCGGCAGCAATATTTCTGCGGCTTCCTCTTGAGTAAAAGCGTTATTAATGCTAAGAAAAAAGATGCTTGCTGCAATTAATGCAGTAAATATTTTTTTATTTGTTACGGGCTTTTTCAGTTCTCCCCTCCGTTAGTATACTGAACATTTCAACTTAATTATACGATTTTTCTTAGAATATTGCAAGGTTTTTTTTTAATTTTTGATAAAAAAACCGCTGAATTGATCAGGAAATTACGCTAATTTAACAAATTAAACCGAAATTTTGCATTATACTCCTTTAATTTAGTGCATTCGCTTACCTCTAACTTCAATTGGCCTCTCGCTAAGGCATATATGCAATAGCCACGGATTTTCACGGATTCACACGGATTTTTTATTTTATTTTTAAATTCTGTATAAACTCGATGATTATTCTTGGTTTCAGTCCTAGAAATCTATATTCCTCTGTGGAAATCCGTGATAATCCGTGATAATCCGTGGCCTTTTAACTACAGCTTCAAAAGTTACCTTGTAGATGGTTCGCAGCGGGAGCGGCGCGGCAGCTTGTCTCTAACTTCATTTGGCCCTCTCGCTAAGCCATATATGTAAAAGCCACGGATTTACACGGATTAAGAGGATTTTCACGGATTTTTAATTAATTCTGATTAATCAGTGTAAATCCGTGGAAAATCTGTGCTAATCCGTGGGCTTTTCACTACAGCTTCAAAAGTTACCTTGTAGATGGTTCGCAGCGGATGCTGCGGACGCACGCTCAGAATAAATTCTGAGCGCATTTATTCATCTTGTAAGCTTTTACTGTGCGTCACGCCGTGTTAGTTTTTTTCATCTACAGCCATACGGCTGCATCTCTGGGCGGGTGGCTTGTCTCTAACTTCAGACTAAAGCCGCACTTGGTGGCATTGGATGTCAAATTCACACGGATTTACAAGGATTAAGAGGATTTTCACGGATTTTTATTTTATTTTTAAATTCTGTGTAAACCCGATGATAATTCTTGGTTTCAGTCCTAGAAATCTATATTCCTCTGTGGAAATCCGTGATAATCCGTGATAATCCGTGGCCTTTTAACTACAGCTTCAAAAGTTACCTTGTAGATGGTTCGCAGCGGATGCTGCTTTCAGAGAAAATAACGCGAAATATACTTTTCGGAGGGGACTCAAGAATTAAAATTTTAAATAATCCGTGATAATCTGTGGAAATCCGTGCTAATCCGTGTTATATTGAATATTCGGCACAAGTTACCAAAAAGTTGGTTCGCTGCGGAGCACTCATCGCCGCTTTTCATTCATAATCCCGGTAAAACAATATAACTGAAAAACGTGGTCGCTATGGGACTTATCGTTTGCTGGCTGCTGCTTTCCGCGGCCAGGCTGCGGGTTATTAGTTCTTCGCTTAAAGGAAGGCCGGGCTGAAGGGATCGGGACGAAAAAGTTTCGCTGTATGCGGCGGCCAAAATAAGTTCTTCGCCGAAAGGAGGCCCCAATTTATACCTGAAATTATCGGGAATGATGCGGGTTTCCCCGGCCCTGATAAAATTATTGTCAATTTCTGCAACAGGATAAATAATCTGAATATTCCCGTTTACATCGACATGAATAATTCTGAAAAAACAGTCTTTCTCGGAATAAATATTCATTGACATAAAATCCCCGTCAGAATAGATGCCGTCAAGCACATCTGCGGTTACGGTAAAATCCCAGCGGTTCTGCCTGCCCGAATAAGGGTCAATGGCGTTATGTTTTGCCTCAAATTCGCTTAGGCTTGTTTCGGAATTGCCNTTTTCCGGCAGCAGCGANAACTGNCGGCGTTCCAGTTCATTTGCGGAAATGGCAAATTTTGCGGAAGCCAGTANCGCTTTATTTCCTTCGGTTGAAACTAAATACAGCGAAACTTCGGCGCCNGAATCCAGGGGCGAATAATATCCGGTAATAACCGCTTGAATGGGGCTTAGGTTTCTTGGGGCTTCAACCGTGAAACCTCTGGTAACTATTGCAAAATCGGCGCACTCGCTTTCGCTTGCGACATAAAATTTATCGCGCTGGCCTTGAGCATAAAAAATGATGTTGTTTTTAAGCCAGGCTGAAAAGCTGGAAACGCTTTGGGTATCGGTATAACTGATCCTGCCTACGGCAATGTAAATTTTTTCTTTAACCATGGCGGCCATTTGCGCAATGGCCCTTTCCACCTCCTGGTTAAGCGAGGTCTCCAGCAGATAGGCAAGCCGCCTGTCGCTGTTTACGGTGAAGGAGCGCTGGCTGGAAACTGCTTTTTCCACGTCGGTGGCGAATACCGTCATCCGGTATTCCGGTTCCTCTGGAGCTTTGCCCATTACAGAAATGGCGCCATGCACCAATATTCTCGCTCCGTACTGCTGGGTTATTGAAACGGCTAAACTGTCATCCACCCTGCCGGATTCCAGTTGATGCTGTATTTCCGCGTCAATCCTATCCTGGTTGCGCCGGTCAACCATAATAAAACGCCCTGAATCTTCAAAAAAATTCCACATTTCATTAACGATATAATCTGCAAGCTGCCCGGTAGGAGCATCAAAAGGAAGCAGCGCAACGCTTGCATCCTGGGGAAGCCGCCCAATAAGGTATTCCGCGGATTCACCGATGGCTGCATCTAAAACAAAGCTTTTTTCAGAATTACTCAGTTCAGCAGGGGCCGAAGCTTCCTGTGTTGCACAGGAAAAAATTCCCGCCAACAAAAGACATAAGATAAAAATGCTTCTTCCAATAAACCAGAGCTTTTTCATACATTACTCCAAATAAAAAATATTTAATTCTCTCTGTAATTATATGCTGTAATTATATTGCTTTTTTATTGTTTTGAATATATAATATTATGCAATTAAGTACTATTAGGAGGAAATGGATATGAAAAAAAATATTTTTAGCGTATTCTTTTTATTTTTCTTTTTAATGACCGTAATGCAGGTTTCTGCCCAGCAGAAAAAACCTTTTAAGTGGTCAATGGCTTTTCAAAATGTTAAAACCCAAGAGATGATGCCGGTAACAAAACCGGTTAATGCCCAAACAGGGGAACAGTTTCGCCTTTTTATTTGCCCTGCGGAAACTATTTTTTGTTATGTCATTGCGGAATCATCAAACGGCAGCGATCTTTCGGTAATCTATGCGGATTCTCTTAAAAGCAAAGATATCTGGGATTTTGAAATCCAGCTTTCCCTGCCCAGAGGCTCGGAATCATTGTGGGTTATTGCCAGCAGGGATAAACTGCCCTCTCTTGATCAGAAAATTGCAGCGATGGAACCCGATCCGGGATCTTCTCAAAGGCGCGCTCTTATGAATGAAATATTTAGCTTAAGAAGCCAAGTTTCCAAATTTAAGGAAACCCCCGAAAAACCGGTGCTTATGGGAGGCGCAAGCAGAGGCTCGGCTAAATTTGACGGGTGGGAATTTTCAGGCCTGGATACCTATGTCAAAGAAATTGCTATTTTCCATTAGGAAAACGCCTTCGGCATTTGTCTGTCTGGCAATAGCATTTCTTCTCATTTCCTCATTGTGGTGGGGAGGTTTTTTTACTTCCTTTGACACAGCCCTGTATGATTTTTTTCTAAGGTTAAGAGTCAGAAGCAGCCCCCAGCCTTTGAATTCCCAGGTGGTGCCGGTAGACCTGAATGACAAAACCGAAATGACGCTGGGAGAGCGGCTTGATGACCGAACTGCTTTTGGCGAGCTTTTTTCCGTCATAGCTTATTGCCGCGGCAAGGTAGCCCTGGATTTTATTTTTCAGGGAAACAGGGAAAATGATCTGAGAATGCTGGAAGGNGCGGAAATGNTTAACTCCCTGTTTACNGCAGTGGTTCCTGTTCCGGAAGGCAGGGAAAATATTTCTTACCGCTCATTAACCCAGGATGAAAAAACACTCCTTAAAAACCACATTTGGAGGCCAAAAGAATTCGGCGCAGGGGCCATTCCCAGGGCGGGCGCTTTTATTATGCCGTTTATGGAATTTGGGCAACTGGCAGCGCAACTGGCCCACATTGGGGTAGAACCCGATCCCGACG
>WRNF01000254.1 GCA_009776715.1 Treponema sp.
GGCAAGGGGCACGGTGCGAAGGCTGGGGGCAGGGAGCGGAGGCGGGGCGCATCGTGTTCCACGGCACGCTTACCTCCGGCACCCAATGTTACCTGTTTTGGGGCATACATTTCTGTAATTGCTTATTAATTCATATATGTTATAATAACATATATGGCAGAAAATTATTATATCGACCAATTATTAGAAATTCTCAAACAGGCGGATCCTTACAAGATTATTTTATTTGGATCTTGTGCAAAGGGTAATACCAATGAAAACAGTGATATTGATATGGTAGTAATTTTAGATAATAATGATATTTCAAAAACGTATGAAGACAGGTTAAGGAAAAAACTTTATATTAACAAGCTTGTTAGGAATATTAACTATAAAATTTCTTTGGATATTCTTGTATATTCAAAAGAAGAGTATAAAATAATCAAGGATCATGGAAATTTTTTTATTGATGAAATTGAAAATACCGGGAAAATAATTTATGAAAAAGCAAGTTGATGCATGGATTAAATTTGCCATTATTGACCTTTGATAGCAACATGGTAAAAATCTGTAAGAATCTTTGCATTAAAATATTAGGAGGAAAAAATGTTAGTATTTAGTATTTCAGATTTTACACAAAATACATCAAAGGTTCTTGATGCTGCTTTGACAAATGAAGTCATAATAAATAATAATGATGGAAAAAGCTTTAAAATTCTTCCCATAAGTAATGGATATAAAACCGGAAAATCGCTTCTTGAGGATATTCCTCATATAACGGCTGACATTTCAACACAGGAAATTGTGGAATTAATTCGTGAGTGTAGAGAGGGAACTTAATTCATTTTACCAACTATTTTTTTGACCATTGTTCGCTCGACAAAGGTTAAAAATCTCGTTTCTTTATCCAAAATAAATTTATTATCAAAAATATAGATTATGTCATTCACTCCCCAGTCCCCGCCTACCATTTCCAGTGATTGAACGTAATGTTCAAATTTATCTCCTGATTCCGTTATTGCCGATTCAACAACCTTGCCGTACATGAGCAGCGACATAACCCACAGGTATTCAATAAATTCTTTCGATTTTTCTGCTGCCAGGTCTCCATTGTATATTCCAACAGTATAAGCATTCTTAAAATCTTCAAAAAACGGGATAAAATTAGATTTATCAAAAAGCGGAATAAAATAATCAGAATGGTGTACTCTTGATGAAAAGATCAAGTTTTCCGAGTTGTCTTTCCTGAAAAATTCAAAATATTTTTCAGTTTCATTTTCTTCGATTAACGGCCTGTTCACGGAACTGTATTCGTCTGAAAGATTTGACCAATTTTTTGCCTCTTCCTTACTGGTTGTATGTAATTCAATCCAAGCAGTTTCCCTTTCCGTGGGAGGTTTTATGCTTGCGGTATTATTATAATACACCGGCCCTGCATTGTTTTCATAAAAAAACCCGTCCGGATAACGATAATTTTTGTCATAAGCCAGTAATAAATATTCGTCAGTATTTTCCGATCCGGTATTGCCGTTTAAATTACCGCCGTCCAAATCAAAAACTACATTTTTTCCCTGATTTTCAGCATCGCAACTGATTAAGCTAAACGACAATATGATCAGAAACAAGCCAAAAAACGCTGTTTTTTTCATAAACTGCCCCCTGTTTAATTTCAAGATATGTCCAATAGCTTACAACAGTTGTTATAGACAATATAACATAAAATCCATATAAAGTCAACATTTAGTTTTCATGCATTGCAAAACTTGCGCATAACAAATATTGAAAACAGGGCATGATCTGCATCTGCATCATACAGAAAATTGAAAACGGCTTGAACGGAATAGACGCTGCTGCCGTATTTCTTTATGGCGGAAAATTGCAAAATGTATTATCCTTTGACAAGAGGCGGAAAATATGAAAGAGCAAATTTCTGACGATTTTGTGCCGAAGATTGACTACCATGTATTCAGGAAATGCACCCCTGACTGGCGTTTGCATCCGCACTTTGTAAACGGATACGACCTGACCTATCTTGTCGAGGGAAAGGCACGCTATACCATTAACGGCGAGCCTGTCGATCTTGGGCCGGGAGACATCATTTATCTGACCGACGGCGCCGAAAAAGAGGCTGTCACCTTTCCCCAGAACCTTATGCACTGTTTCGCCGTAAATTTTAACCCGCTGAACCCTTCCGCAAAGAGCAGGCCCCCACTTTTCCCGGTAACAAGCCATATCGGCCTTAGGCAGGACATAATCGATTCATTCCGGGAACTGACGATAAGCTGGTCCAGGCAGCAGGACGGCTACATAATGAAGACCCGGGCCCTGCTCATGCTGATACTGCACCGTCTTTCGGAAATTCTCATTTACAATACCGATTCTACGACAGGGGATTACCGCATCAACAAGGCCGCCCATACCATTGCGATGCAATACTCGGACAAACTTACGGTAAAAAGGCTTGCCGGCCAGGTCAATCTGGACGAGGCCTACTTTGGGCATTTATTCAAGAAGGAAACCGGAATGACGGTGCATCAGTACATCACAATGATACGTGTGCGGAATGCGGAAAATATGCTGCAAAGCGGCAATTACAAGGTTAACGAGGTGGCCGAGCACTGCGGCTTCAGCGACGTTATTCATTTTTACAAGTCGTTCAGGGCCCTGCGGGGCTTTCCGCCGTCAAGGTGTATTCCAAAAAGCAGCAACCTTGACATTGAAGACAAATAGGGCGGCGCCCGGGCTACAGTTTTTCAATAAATTCCGGCGACAGGCCGGTACCCTGGGCAATTTGGTCTAAAGGCAGCCCCATTTTTTTGAGGTTTAACGCAATTTCAGCCGCCGCTTTTTCGGCTCCCTCCGACATGCCTTTTTCCATGCCTTTTTCCAAGCCTTTTTCCAGCCCCTCCGCCATGCCTTTTTCCAGCCCCTCCGCCATCCCTTTTTCCAGCCCCTCCGCCAGGCCTTTTTCCAGGCCCTTTTTCATTCCTTTTGCAANACCTGTTTCAATGGCGTAGTTCCGGGCGCTGGTCCAGTCCGAAAGGGCCTTGGCGCGTCTTTCATAAGCCCTAATCGCGTCCTTGTCTCCGGAAACATATACCATCCGATCATCAGCCGTCCGTATCGCGCTGTCCATCTTCTTTACCTCCGCTACAAGTTCCGGCGGGCTTCTTTTGTCCAGCCAGGCCAGCCAACGGCTAAGGGGATCATTGGCTATATCCTTCCCTCCCGTTCTCCTGTACTTTACCATATCTATAAAATGAATTTCCAGCGCTTTTGTAAGAACCAAATCCCGCTCCTGATCCTCACGCAGACGGAAACGGGTATGGAAATTTCCGGCGCCCAGAAAATTAAAATTAATAATGTTAACGGCGATTACGTCAGGCAGCTCCCGGTAATCCTGGCCCGCTTCCAGGCTGCCGGAATACTCCCGGCTCCAGTAAAACAGGCTGCGTTTGTCCATGTTATGCTGATTGCGAAGCTGAACCTCGACATTGACTCTGGTACTGCTCTGAAGCACGGCCCGCACGTCAAAAGTAACGGATTTGTCGCCTATTACGTCAGGGGTAAAGGATTTGTCCTCTAGGATTTCGACAGAAGTGAACCTGTCATCCCCTGTTTTCCCAAGGACCGCGTTAAGGAAGCCAAGGAGCTGGATTTCATCGCCCTTCTCGCCCATAATCTTGTAAAAAAGGAAATCGTTTAGGGGGTCCAGGCGCCCGTGTTCTGTTGTAGTTGTCTTCATACTTGCTTATATGGCGGGAAACAGCAAAACGCATTAGCCTGCAGCCGGAATAACGGTAAAAAAAGACTTATTCCAAAATTGTACTTTTGGCAGCACGCGCTTTTCGGAATTACTACAGCTTTGAACAGGCCTCAGTTTATATTGATATAGTACCGTTCCAGATAAGAGATCCTTCTGCGGGCGTCGGTTACGCGGCCGCTCTGGGGGTAGTCGCGCACGAGGCGGCGGTAATAATCAAGGGCGGAAAGGATGTTCCGGCTGGGGCTGTTCGCCTCGTAACACTGGCCGTAAAGCCACCAGGCCTCGTCGCTTCCCGACGGGTAACGTTCGCGGAAACTGTCGAGCACGGAAATTGCCGAAGCGGCGCGGCCGGCGTCAAGTTCCTCTTTTGCCTTTTTCATGT
>WRNF01000255.1 GCA_009776715.1 Treponema sp.
CTTAGGTCTTTAAGAATTCCAATCCTGCCGTTGTCTCCCACAGCGACAAATACACCGTTGCCTTTTATTTCTCCAAAAGCCAGAGCGTGAATTGCCTCTCCGTAATCCTGCGCCGTGCCAAAGGGAACCTGATCTGCCATAAACCAGGGACCTTCGGGACTGTCAACCGCATGGGCCATTCTTCCGTCAGTTCCAGCCGCAGTAAATACCGGCCTTCCTCTTAAAGCACCGGCGGCAACACAGAGGATGTTTTTTGGGCTCATTGGCCCAATAATTCCTGCCTGCCAGTTAAGGCCGTCTTTGGAATAAGCTGCCTTGCCTAGGTCCCCTGCCGCAAGAAAAAATCCATTGCCGTAAGTAACGGCATTAAAATGAATTCCGTCAATAAAATTATCGGTTATATTACCGGTTTCAACGATATCCCATGAAACGCCTGAATCCTCTGACCATGCAATATTTCCTTCATAGCTCACTGCAACCAATTTTTCACCGTTGCCCGCAAAACCGGTGATTTGTTCATTGGACAAAGGGAAATCATTTGCGTTATGAAATCCGTTAGGTGAAGGAACAAATTCAGTGTTATGAAAATAACATCCAGATAAACATAAAATACTGAACTGAAAACAAACAATGAATGCCCTAAAGTGGTTCACTGTGAGGCTCGGCAGAGGCCAAAAAAACCAAAGCAAGCGGCCTGCTTGCGCAGGCTTGGTTTTTTTACCTAAAGGAAGCCGCTTTCGCGGCATCAACAAACTCAAGTTCCCCATTTTTTGGCATTCATTGTTTGCCATTTTTTCATGTTTATACCCTTGAGGGAGAAGATTAAGGAAGTTCTTGCAAAACAGGAGTTTTGCAAGAACTTTAATTTTAATTTTAATATTACTTTTCATTTGCTGTATCCTATTTTNCCGCCTATGGCGCCGATGTAAAAGCGGTCTTTCAATGCGGCAAGAGCGGTAATTTCCCACCATTGNAATTCGGTAAAACTTAATGCCCGCCAGTAGCGCTGGTTTTCTTTATCCGGTTCCGAGCTGGGCCACCAGCCAATCATAGCGCTTTGCCCTGCGGCGATAAAAATACCGTCTTTCCATGGAGCCCAGGCTATGCCGTTAATGGTATTGTTCCCAAATTGGCTTGCGTCAAGATCGTCATCAAATCCGCCAAAATCAGCGTTTGTCGCAATAGCCGTTCTCCGGTTATCCCATTCGTTAAAAGCTATGCCTATGCCGATTCCATTGCGGTAACGGCCTACAGTAACTTTTCGTATTGCATTGGTGTAGAAGGGCCTTTCAGGTCCNATGAAATGCCAGTTTTTTGATGCAGGGTTATCNGACCANCCGCGTTTGCCGTCATCTCCGACTATGTAAAACCTTCCGCTTTCACTGTCAAAGGTTATGTCATTTAATTGAGATGTCCCGAAGGCATCGTCCCTGCATGCGCTCCACAGCAGTCCATTGGCTGAATAAGAAATATTGGCATTGCCGCCCACTGCAACAAAGGTATTGCCGCCGAAAGCTATGCCCATAATATTTTCGCTGCCAAATCCCGTTATTCCGCCGGAATAACCTATCGCAGTCCAGCTTTTTCCGTCTGCCGACCAAGCTATTCTGCCGCCGTCTGCAACTGCGGCAAATTTATCGTTTCCCCAGGCAACAGCATTAAAAGATACGTTTACAAAAGGATCGGGTTCGGGAAATAATTCATCCTCATCCGGCGCTTTCTGCGCCTTGTGCCATTTGTCGCCATCGTCTGACCAGGCAATTACGCCGCCTCTTGCAACCGCAACATACCGGTCTTTCCCTGCCGGCTTTCCGTAAGCAAAACCGGTAACGGTATCGGTAACGGAAAAGGGAATCCAGGAAGCGGTTTTCCAGCCGTAAAGGTCGGGGTCAAAGGCCGCAGTTTTTTGCGCCGCTTCATTCCCTTGAGGCAAAGAACAATGAGCAATGAGCAATGAACAAAGAACAAGCGTGCCAACGGTACGGAGCAATGAACAATGTTCCCTGTTCCCTGTTCCCTGATCCCTGTTCCCTGTTACTTGATCCCTGATCCCTGATCCCTTATCTCTGTTAACTGTTAACTGTTCATTGTTCATTGTTACCTCTTTTGTTAAAACTCCTGAAATATTACGGTGCTGAAGCCGTAGATTTCAAATTCGTTTCCGGTAAATTCATTGGCATCATCCTGATTGCCGAAAACCGAAGCGGCATAATAACGTGTAACAGGTTTGGGCAGCCTAATATTTATTATTTCACGCTGATCGGTGTTCATAACTAATAGTATGGTCTGCCCTGGCACATCAGGATTTTCCACGCGGTATGCCATGATTCTGCCGTCTCCCGTATCGCCTCCCCAGTCAACCCTGCTCATGTACACGCTTTCAATGTTATGCGCATACGGCAGCCAACGGTACCTGTTTTTAAGGTTGATAATCTTAATGTAATACCGTAAAAGAGAACCTTCATCAAGAAGCTGTTCCTCTACGCCTTTGCCGCTGGGCGGAGCTTTTACCGGCCAACTACGACGCTCGTCAGGCGGGGAAGGTATTCCGTACTGGTTGGCATTGGACCACCACATAGGCCCCCGGTGGTCGGCATCCATCCAGACGCCTTCGGCGTTGTTGTTTGCGCCGTAATCCACCATGCCGATTTCTTCGCCGTAGTAGATAAAAGGAGTCCCCGGCGACAGAAGGTACAGAGCGGCGCCCATTTTCCGCCGGGCATCCCCGTCTATGTCGTTGCCGCCAAAGTTGTAAAAAGTGCGGCTTTTATCGTGGTTGGAAAGGAACATTGCGGAAACAGCATTTGGGTTGCGGGCCTTAATTTTTCGTTCCCAGCCGACAATAACGTTTTGAGCATAGTTGTAACCGTTTCTTCCGTCCAAAACCCATGTAAAGGTTCCCATGTCGCAGAATTGGAAGGCAAAAAAATTCATTCCCGAACGGTAATAATTAGCAATGGTTCCTTCGTCTTTCCAGCATTCACCGACAAGATACACATTTTTTTTATGGCTTTTGCATGCTTTATTGAACCATGTCCACAATTCGATATTTTTTTCATCGACATTATAACCGTCATAGCCGTACTGCATTTGACCGAGGCCGTAATAATCATAAGGCCAGGATGTGGCATCCAGGCGGAACCCGTCCAATCCGGCGGAAAGCCAAAAATCTATGACATCCTCGAATTCTTCCCTTAACAAAGCACTGTCAAAGTTAAGGTCGGGCATCCCTGTCCAGAACGATCCTTCAAACCACACATTGGGGGCGGGGTTTCCCCATTGCCTGAAATACCGTCCGGAAACATAACGTTTGCCCCAAAAATCATATTGGTATTCAATGGTTTCATTCTGAGGGGGAACGGGGCCGTAAAAAAAATTATAATATGACGCATAACGCCCTGGTTTTCCTGCACGCACCTCTTTCAGCGCTTCCTGGAACCAGGGATGCTGTTCCGAGGTATGGTTCATCACCAGGTCGATGATCAGCTTTATGCCTCGTTTATGGCATTCTCTTAACAGTTCCCTAAAATCTTCCATTGTGCCGAATTGGGAATCCACTGCCATGTAGTCTTTTGTGTCGTACTTGTGGTAACTGGGACTGGGCATTATCGGTGTTAGCCATATCCCGTCTATGTGCAGGCTGTTGTTGCACACTCCGTTATTTGCAATAGCCTGTTTATGCTGGTAAGAATTACTGTCGTTAAGGTAATCCAACTGCATGGTAATTCCCCTTAAATCGCCAATGCCGTCGCCGTTTGAATCGTAAAAAGAACCGGTAAAAATTTCATACCAGGTTCCCTCATTTCTGGCCTGAACCCTTGGACCCGGATCATTTGACGGAGAAGGCATGGGACAATGAACAAATAGCAATGAGCAAAGAGCAATGANGATTAGGGGGAAGGGGNAAGGGGGAAGGGGATAGGGATTGTTGTTCGTAAAATAAGGAAATTTAATCATATATAACTTCTCCTTAAAAGAGGGATCTCATGAACCAGGGGCTGGGAAGCAAGGAGTATTGTTATTTCTAACAACAACCCTATCCCCTGTCCCCTGTTCCCTATTCCCTTCCTACGGTGTTGCCACCGTTATTTTTCCGTAACCGGCAAGGATTACATC
>WRNF01000256.1 GCA_009776715.1 Treponema sp.
CTGATTAATCAGTGTAAATCCGTGGAAAATCTGTGCTAATCCGTGGGCTTTTCTTTAATTTCATAAAAGTTACCTCATGGATGGTTCGCAGCGGATGCGGTGCGGCGGCTTTCCCTTTTCCCCAGGAGTTTGCCGGGCTTTGCCCTTTTTGATAAAAAAAATGCGAGAAAACAACGTTTTTGAGCATTTTTTACTCTGCAAACTCCGTAAGGAGTCCCAAAATCGAAGATTTTGCGGCTAATAGCTGACAGATATTTTCTGTAAAAACCTACAATTTCGACAGACTCCCAGTGTATTCGGGGGCCGGTTCCGCAGCTTGTGCAGCAAGGGAACTGGCAAGGCTGCTTCGCTTGCTGCCTTTTAACTGCGGTTTTTGAGCCTTGCGGTTTTCCAGTTCAAGCCGGGCGGCGGCGCGCACTGCCCTGGCTGTTGTTATGCCAATGCCGCAGCACTGTGCAAGGCTTTCGGGCTTGGCGGCGGCTATGTTTTCAAGGCTGCCGTAGGTTTTCATTATGGCCGCCGCCCGCTGTTTGCCAATGCCCTTAACCGATTCAAGGGAGCTAAGGCGCAGGGCCTTTGATCGCAGCAGTTGATTCAGGCCGGTGGCAAAACGGTGCGTTTCATCGCGGACAAATTGCAGCACTTTCAAGGCTTCCGAGCGGCGGGATACAACCAGAGGCTCTTTTGCATTAGGCAGCCATATTTCTTCATTGCGTTTTGCCAGGCCAGCAACGGCGCATTTAATGCCCAGCGCGTCCATCACTGTTTTTGCGGCATTTACCTGCCCAATGCCGCCGTCAATCAGCACAAGGTCAGGCATATCAATATCCTCCCGGATAAGCCGCGAATAACGCCGCTGCACCGCTTCCCGTATCGAGGCAAAATCATCAACCACCCCAATGGTACTGCGCAGCCTGAAGCGGCGGTAATTTTTCTTGTCCGGAACTCCGTTTTTAAAAGAAACCAGCGATGCTACCGGATATTTTCCCTCTAAATGCGAAATGTCAAATCCCTCTATGTGCTCCGGCCTGTTTTCCAGTTGCAAAATGGCAGCCAATTCATCCAGGGCAGGCCCCGCCCCGCGTTCCTTCAGGCGTTTGCGCAAATCTTCACGGGCATTTTGCTGCGCCATTGCAAGAATAGCCTTATGGTGTTTATCGCAGTCCCTAATAATTTGAGGAGCAAAATTAAACTGCCGGGCAAACCATTGCAAAAGTGCCTCTTCGCCTAATGCCTTAACGTTATTATTGGCTGTGCCGGCAATTTCCGTTTGCAAAAATATTTTTGCGGGAGGAATGCGGGAAGGGTTGTAATAGGTGATGATAAACTGCTCAAGCGATTCCCATTCATCCGCCGCAGAGCGGGTACGGTACAGTTCCCTCCCGGTCATTTTTCCGTCCCGCATTGAAAAGACAGTGATGGTTGCCAGCACTTCTTCGGCGGCATAAACAATGTAATCCCTGCTTTCCGGATCAAAATCAACAGATATACGGTCTCCTTCATTTATGTCTTCAATAGCGCGAATTGCGTTCCGAATGAGGGCAGCCGATTCAAATTGAAGCTCTTTGGCCGCTTGGTGCATCTTTTTGCCAAGATCGGCAATGATTGATTCACTGTTGCCGGTTAACAAGCGCTGAACCTGCACAACATGCAGACGGTATTCCTCCGGTTTAATTTTTCCGCAGCAAGGCGCTTTGCAACTGCCAATATGGTAGTACATACACGGCCCCGTTCTTTTTTTAAAAACACGGCATTTCCGCAGGGGAAGCAGTTTATCAATAATATCC
Source organism: Treponema sp. (assembly GCA_009776715.1). The sequence continues at coordinate 1,788 of WRNF01000256.1, forward strand.
AGCAAAGCGTCAATATTTTTCAAATTTGGGAAAGGCCCGTAATACTGGCTTTTGTCATCAATAATTCTCCGGGTGCGGAAAACACGGGGGAATTCCTCTGTAGTCAAGCGCACAACCGGATAAGTTTTGCAGTCTTTCAAGCTAATATTGTATTTTGGGGAATGCTGTTTGATTAAGGTATTTTCCAGCAATAAGGCTTCATACTCATTTCTGGTAATTATTGATTCAAGATTCCTGGCATTGCACAGCAAAGCGGCTGTTTTCAAATCTTTTCCGCCGGAAAAATAAGAACATAGGCGGTCGCGCAATGATTTTGCCTTGCCAACGTAAATTATCTGGCCGGTTTCATCTTTCCAGAGATACACGCCGGGCAATTTTGGCGCTTCCTGCGCTTCGGTTTTTAGGCGTTTGTTGCTATCAGATACATCTTGTTTCTTCATTTTTATCCTTATTTTGCCGATACTATAAAAGAAGCTGTTTAAAACTGAAGTTTCCGAACAGCCCTTAGTTATTGTATGAGAAAAGCACGACAATTTACAACTATATTATGCCTTATTTTTATGGTTTCAGGCAGCCTGTATTCCATTGGCGAAAAAACTATGCGTTTGCCGGGCAATTCTTTATGGAAGATGGCAGAAGCCCATGCCGGCATTACAGAATTGAATTTTGTCCGGACAAATCCTGTGCTGGCGCTGTCTTCCACGGATGTTTCAATGGATGTTTCAGGCGCTTCTGCCGCGGATTTGGAGATTTCTTTTAACGAAGACAATTCTGCATTTTTTGCAGATTCCTCCGGCAATTACCGTGTTGCTGTGTCCTCTCTTGTTTCTTCCGTTGATTTCCGAAATGCGCGGCTCGGTACCGGAGCGGCGCTTTTTACCGGTTCGCCGCAAATAAGCAATCTTTTTACAGCAAATCCTGACAATAAAAACATAATTATGCCCATAGAGATTAAAGCGAAAAGCGGCAATGCTTTATTTTCAGGGAATAAACGCATCTATGATTTTTCTATTGAATTTTGGCTGCATCCTTATGTCCTTGAAAACGGCGAACAGATAATTCTGTGGTCGGCTAATCTTCCTAAATATTTAAACCGAAACGCATCGTCAGCATCATTCCAAAGAATAAGCTGCACTGCAAATAAAAATAAACTGCAATGGTCATTTAATAATTTTTTCATCTCTCCGGACGGCATTAATAATATTGACATTATTTTAAATGGCTTTTCTACTGTTGTGCCAAAAACGTGGAGCCATCATTTAATTCGTTTTGATTCCGGCACCGGAATGGTTGAATACCTGGTGAACGGAAAATCGGAAGCAATTGAATATGCAACATCCACAGGGCATGAAGGCGGCGAGGTGTATGCTCCGTTAACAGGCGATGGAGACGGCAGTTTTATTTTAGGCACCGGTTTTTCCGGAATGATGGATGAATTTAAAATATACAAAGCATATATTTCCGATTCTACTGTAAAAAAATACCCCCGTCAGGGAGGAAGAATTGTAACCAAAGCCATTGAGCTTGGCATCGGCGCAGGAACTGTGCAAAAACTGGATGCTTTTGGCGGCAGAATTTCGTTATTAAATTCAAGAATTAACAGCGAATACAGGCAGAACGGAAATTTTAATTTTTCCGATAATTCTGAGATTCAGTTTTTTATGCGGGCTTCTGAAAATCCGTATCAATGGGATAATCCCTGGCAGCCGGTTATTCCGGGGAAAGATATTTCTGTAACCATAAAAGGGCGTTATGTGCAAATAGCTATGGATTTTTACCCATCGGCGGACGGTGAGGCAAGCCCCTATCTTGAGGAATTGCGCATTACATATTTACCTGAGGAACTGCCCCTGCCCCCTTCGCGGCTTACTGCTATTGCGATGGACGGAGCAGTACAGCTCCAGTGGAAAAACAGCCCCAACCAAAATACCATCGGTTATCTGGTGTATTACGGCACCTCTAGCGATGATTTCTTTTGTGAAGATTCGGCGCTTGGAGCATCGCCCATTGACATTGGCAATAACACTTCTGTTAAAATTGACGGTTTAAAAAACGGCACCCTGTATTATTTTAAGGTAGCAGCTTATTCTCAAAAAAATTCCTCTTCGCATACCGGTGAATTTTCCACTGAAGTAAGGTCCCGTCCGCTTAAAGGTTTGTAAACAAAGCTTCTGTGCCTTACCTGTAACTTCATTTAGGCCTCTCGCTAAGCCATATGTAATAGCCACGGATTTTCACGGATTTTACGGATTTCCACGGATTTTTAATTAATTCTGATTAATCAGTGTAAATCCGTGGAAAATCTGTGCTAATCCGTGGG
>WRNF01000257.1 GCA_009776715.1 Treponema sp.
AGCATCCGTAAGTCCTTGCTATATAAGGATATACAAAATTGCTCATTAAGCATTTTAAGCAAAAAGAGACTTTTCGGAGGGGACTCAAATTTAAAATAATCTGTGTAAATCCGTGTAAATCCGTGGCCTTTTAACTATGGCTTCAAAAGTTACCTCATGGATGGTTCGCAGCGGACGCGGCGAGGGGGTTTCCACTTTACCGGCAATGCAATTTTTACCGCAATTGCAGTAAATTTGCAGTAGCCCCCTTGTATAACAGCTTTTTTCAAAACAAAGTTTTGAAAAAAGCTACCTCTTTCCCCTACCCAGCGATGCCAAACTTACAGCAATTGCAGAAAATGAATGCCCAATAAATGGGTACTTGAGTGGCTGAGGTAAAAATACCATGCCTGCATGGTATTTTTGGCCTCAGCCGAGCCTCACAGTAACCCCCTTCAGGGCATTCATTTTCTGGTTTTGCAGTAAATTTGCAGTAGCCATATTGATGTTTTTCAAAAAATATCGTAATCTATAAATGCCCCTGCCAGGAACCATGCGAGCAGGCNCCGCCCAACCCTGCCAGGTCCGGAAGGAAGCAACAGTCAGCGGAGGCTTGCGGCGCCGTGGAGATCCTGGCTTGGGCAATTTTAATCAATGGCTATGCCGCAAGGAAAAAAGCTGCAATATGGCAGATACTACAGCCCAAGTTTATGAAGTAACAGCCGCAAAAAGGCGCCCCAAGACATTTGATGAGCTTGCAGGGCAGGAATTTGTTGTTTCCACATTAAAAAATTCCCTGCAAAGCGGAAGAATTGCCCAGGCTTACCTTTTTTCCGGACCAAGGGGCTGCGGCAAGACCAGCGCAGCCAGAATACTTGCCCGTTCGGTAAACTGCGAAAAAGGCCCTGCGCAGGGGCCATGCGGAATATGCGATAACTGTAAATCCATAAGAGAAGGCGTTAGCATGGATGTTATCGAAATAGACGGCGCATCCAACACTTCGGTAAACGATGTCAGGCAAATTAAAGATGAAGTGCTGTTTCCACCGCAGGCAGGCCGCTACAAGGTATACATCATTGATGAAGTGCATATGCTCTCCAACAATGCTTTTAACGCTCTTTTAAAAACCATCGAGGAGCCTCCGCCCTATATCATATTTATTTTTGCCACAACAGAAATTCACAAGGTTCCGGCAACTATAAAAAGCCGCTGTCAGCAATTTAGTTTTCGATTAATCCCAATTGAAACAATTCTTGATATTTTAAAAACGGTATCCAGCGAGATGGGAATTGAAGCCGAAGACAATGCCTTGTTCTGGATTGCAAAAGAATCTACCGGCAGCCTGCGTGACGCATTTACCCTTTTTGATCAGGTAGTGTCTTTTTCCGGCAGCAATATCCGCGAAGAAACTATCCGTCAAAAGCTTGGGCTTGCAGGCCTGGAAAAAATTAATTCGCTAACCGAGGCTTGCGCCGCCAATGACAGCAATGCGGCATTGTCTTTAATTAACGATATCCTTGGATCAGGAGTTGCAATTGAACAGCTTATAATTGACTGTGCAGGCTATTTTCGCAGTTTGCTGCTGTTAAAAAACGGCATTACCCGGGAATCAATTTTAGGATACAGGGTAGAACAATTTTCTGCAAAAGTATTGGAAACTTTTGATTCTGTTCGTTTAGAGCAAGCTTTGGAAATTTTTTTAAAATGTTACCGTGATATTCGGTATTCAGTATCACCGCGTTTTGAACTGGAAACCGCTGTCTCAAAACTCGCATGGCTAAACCAATGGGTTTCTCCTCTTGAACTAAGGGCAGCTCTTGAAGAAGCAGTGTATGTTTTGCATAAATCGGAAGGCAAAAGCAGCTCTGCGTTAAATCAAGCAGAAAAAACAATAACGCCAGGGCAAAGGCCTTTCGGCAAGCCAGCTTCTTCTCCGCAAAACAGCAAACCGTCCTTATCCGAAGAATTTAAAAAAATGAGGGCAGAACAGGAAAGGCAGAATGTTAAAGAGGAAAATGACGATGATGAACCTGCTTGGAGAAGCATTATTCATAATAAATCTGTCAATGCTGATTTGCAGAATGCAGGGTTGGCAGACGAAACGCCTGTTGAAAAGCTGTTAAAGCATATCAACGGTGAAATAATTAATTAACAGAGCACGATATGGACATTAACCCTTTTGAATTATTAAAAAACGCCCATAAAATTAAAGAGCAAATGGGAACTTTTCAAGAAAAATTATCGAGCATTTCCGTAACCGGCTCATCCGGAGGCGGTTTGGTTGAAATAGAGCTTAATGGAACATTTGAAATGACCGCAGTCCGCATTGCGCCGGAGATTCTTGCAGCAGGCGATGCGCAAATGCTTCAGGACCTTTTAATTGCAGCACATTCAAACGGTTTTGAAAAAATAAAAGAAGAAATAAACCGGGAAATGGGGGCAATAGCCGGCGGATTGCCTGGTTTTCCAGTCTAAAACGGTAAAAAAATGACAAACCAAAACGCAATCGACAGGCTGGTAACTTTGCTTTCAAAACTACCCGGCATTGGAAAAAAAAGCGCAAGGCGGATGACATACCACATTCTTGACGGAGACAGCGCTTATGCCCGGATACTGGCAGATGAACTTGCAGCCTTGCATCAGAGGATCCGCCGCTGCGGAATATGCGGCGGTTTTACCGAGAGCGATCCNTGCCCTGTGTGCTCAGATTCAGGGCGCGACANNTCAATTATTTGCGTGGTNGAACGGGCGCAAGATCTAAGAATAATCGAGGAATCGCATGAATATAATGGAATGTACCATGTTCTGGGCGGCCTAATTGCACCGCTTGAAGGAATAAACCCTGATGATCTGGCTATTGAAAAATTAATTTCACGTTTAAAGAACAATCCAAATACAAGCGAAATAATTCTTGCCCTTAATCCAACAGTAGAAGGCGACACAACTGCCCTGTATTTGCAAAAATTATTGTATAATGTCAATGTTACCCGTCTTGCATCAGGCCTGCCTGTAGGCGGAGACCTTGAATATACGGATCGTTTAACAATAATGCGCAGTTTTCGCGGCAGGGTTAAAATGTAACTATTAATAGTAAAAATAATTGATGTAAAATTAGCGGTTTTTGATTTTAGAGGTATTTTTAATTATCAAATATTTGCATTGGCAAATTCTTTTAAATACTTTGAATTGCTTTTTTTAAAAAATATTTCTATTTTATGCCTTGACATTTATTTAAATTTCATTTACAGTTGAGAAAATTTTAATTATTTAGGATNTGTGTTATGCAAAAAAACAATCTAACCCCCGGAAAAACGCTTAAAGCGTTTTTAGAAAAAAATGGATTAAACTGCAACAGGCTTGCAAAAGTAATCAATATGAGCAATGCAATGGTGCGGCTTTTGGTCCTTGATAAGTCTCCAATATCTATGGAATCAGCTTTTCGTCTGGCCAAATTTTTTAAAAACAAACCGGAATACTGGCTTGAACTGCAATTACAGTATGATTTGGCAATGGCATATAAGGATAAAGTTCTTGCCAAAGAGCTTTCCGGTATTACCGATGTAAGCAAATACAAATTTGTACGGAAACCTCATGCCCCTCGGACAAACAAGAAAATTACCGCTAAAAGTAATGCGGTCCCTGCTAAAGCAGCCCCCGCTGTTAAAAACAACACTACAGCCAAGAAACCTGCTGCCGCCCCTGTCCCTAAGAAATAGGGAATTAATTTCAATCCGATAAACGATGTTTAATGTCGTTTATCGGAATATAAATCCGGGCAATTTAGCAAAGAAAAGAATGCCGCTACCACATAATTTCTGTTTGAGAAGTGGTTAAAAACAATTTTAAAAACTGCCTCTTACCTCTAACTTCATTTGGACCTCCCGCTAAGCCATATATGCAAAAGCCACGGATTTTCACGGTAGTACAAGCCGCTTTAGCGGCTACGTATAATAATTTTCCTTACACTCGCCGACCTAAGGGAGGCTTTTACGGATTTCCACGGATTTTTATTTTATTTTAAAATTCTGTGAAAACCCGATGATTATTCTTGGTTTCATTCCTAGAAATCTATATTCCTCTGTGTAAATCTGTGGAAATCCGTGTAAATCCGTG
>WRNF01000258.1 GCA_009776715.1 Treponema sp.
CGGGCGAGGTAACTGGGTCGAGGCATGTGATTGAAATTGACGGAGAAAGTTACCTTATTGACTGCGGGGCATTTCAAGGCGCAAGNGCGGAGGCCGACCGGAAAAACCGTGAATTTAGCATTCCCGCCGACCGTATTGCAGGTACCGTTCTTACCCACGGCCATCTTGACCACTGCGGCCTTTTGCCGCTGCTGGTAAAAAACGGGTATGGGGGGAATATTTACGCCACGCCGGCAAGCCGGGATATTGCCAGCCTTATAATGATGGATTCAGCGCATATACAGGCACGGGATGCGCAATATTTGCGCAAACAGGCAAATATAAGCGGTAAAAAATTTGAATGGGAACCGCTGTTTTCAGAACAGGATGTTATTGCAGCTTCGGGCCAGATGGTTGGAATTTCGTATAACAGGCCGATGTTGATCGGCGACGGAATTTCGTTGGAATTTTTTGATGCGGGGCATATTCTCGGTTCGGCAATGGCACAGATTACTGTCAAGAGGGGAGGGAAGGAACTGCGGGTGCTTGCCACCGGGGATCTTGGCCGGAAAAATAAGCCTATAATTCGCGACCCTGCAATTCCCGGCATGGCGCCGGATTACATCATCATGGAAAGCACATATGGCAACCGCCGCCATGGTTCAGCCGAAGATGCTATGGCAAAACTAGCAGATATTGCAAAACGGGCTGTGCAGACAAACGGAAAAATCATTATACCGGCTTTTGCCATTGAGCGCACGCAGGAACTGGTGTATTTTTTTCACCTTCTGGTTGATGAAGGTGTAATACCGGAAATTCCTATTTACGTTGATTCGCCAATGGCAACTAACGCAACAACCGTTTTTCAGGTTCATCCTGAATGTTATGATGAGCAAATTAAAAATGCTTTTATCAAACATCACAAAAATCCATTTGGCTTTAACAGCCTGCATTTTATCACCAGCGTTGAAGAATCCAAGTCTTTAAATGAACAAAAAGGACCGCTTATAATAATATCTGCGGACGGTATGTGCGAAGCGGGGAGAATTCAACATCATTTAATGCATACCATTCATAACCCTAATGCAGCAATTTTAATCGTTGGGTATATGGCAGAAAACACTCTGGGCAGGCGAATTAGCAACCGTGAAACCGAACTAAACATACACGGGAAACCGTTTAAACTAAGAGCTCATGTCGAGGAATTAAACGCATTCAGCGCCCATGCGGATTATGCTGAAATGCTTGAATGGCTTAATGCCCTGGACACATCACGGCTAAAAGGCCTTTTTTTGGTACATGGCGAAAAAAAACCGCAGGAAGCGCTCAAAACCTTTCTTGCCGCAAACGGATACCCTCAAACAGAAATCATCCGCTACGGCAAAACTTACGAACTGAAATAGAGGACAGGAGCAGGTGTAAGGGAACAGGGATCAATGAACAGTGACAAGCCCCTGCGCCGCATTTGCTGCGAACCAACTCTTTTGTAACTTTTGAAGCTATAGTTAAAAGGCCACGGATTAGCACGGATGTACACTGATTTACACGGATTAATCAGAATTAATTAAAAATCCGTGGCTATTGCATATATGCCTTAACGAGAGGCCAAATGAAGTTAGAGACAAGGACATTTGCGGACAACAATTCTTTTTATTGCTCATTGCTCATTTTTAATTTCACCTTTTCTTTTCCCTCTTGTATTTTTTTTTATTTTCCTGTATTGTTTAGGAAAGAAATTATATACATGATCGCGATAAGACGGCATGTCAAGGAGAAATTAAATGAATGTAAACGAATTAAAACATGCGGGGTTAAAAAAATGGATTGAAGAATCTGCAGCCCTAATGATGCCGGATTCTGTTGAGGTTTGCGACGGCAGCAAAGACGAGTACGACAGGATGATACAGGTCCTCGTTGATGCAGGACTGGCTGAGCCGCTCAAGGCACGCCCTAACAGTTACCTTTTCCGGTCGGATCCCTCGGACGTGGCGCGCGCTGAAAGCCGTACCTTTATTGCCAGCGGCAAAAAGGATGATGCCGGTCCAACCAATAACTGGACAGATCCGGTTGAACTAAAAAATACAATGTCTGATCTCTACAGGAATTGCATGAAAGGCCGTACCATGTACGTTATTCCTTTCTCGATGGGGCCAGTCGGATCGAATATTGCAAAAATTGGCATAGAAATTACCGACAGCCCATATGTTGTGGTGAATATGCACATAATGACCCGTGTGGGAATAAAAGTCCTGGATGTTCTTGGCACAGATGGATTTTTTGTGCCATGCCTCCACTCAATCGGGCATCCTCTTGCTGAAGGGGAAAGCGATAATGGAAAATGGCCTTGCGAACCGGATATCAACAAGAAATTCATCAGCCATTTCCCCGACACTTATGAAATTTGGTCTTATGGATCGGGCTATGGCGGGAACGCCCTGTTAGGCAAAAAATGTTTAGCCCTCCGCATTGCATCGGTGCTGGCACGGGACGAGGGCTGGCTTGCCGAACATATGCTGATCCTGAAAATCACCAATCCGGAAGGCGAAGTTAAATATATGACCGGCGCCTTGCCTTCGGCCTGCGGCAAGACGAACCTTGCCATGCTTGTTCCCACCCTGCCGGGCTGGAAAGTTGAAACAATAGGGGATGATATTGCATGGATGAAATTCGGCGCAGACGGGCGCCTCTATGCCATTAACCCCGAAGCAGGTTTCTTTGGCGTAGCTCCGGGAACCAGCAATGAATCCAATTATAACGCCATGCAATCAATTAAAGAAAATACCATTTTTACCAACTGCGGCCTTACCGAGGACAGTGATATTTGGTGGGAAATGATTGGGCACGGAGCTCCGGGAAAAGAAATCATCGACTGGAAAGGCCAAAAAAAGCCGGCGCCGCAGACCGATAAATCGGCTAGTGGCGAGGAGATTGCCCATCCTAACGCCCGGTTTACCGCTCCGGCCAGGCAGTGCCCGGCAATTGCTTCCGAATGGGAAGACCCCAAAGGCGTGCCGATCAGCGCATTTCTGTTTGGCGGACGGCGCGCTTCCACTGTTCCGCTTATCAACCAGAGCAAAAACTGGATCCACGGCGTGTTTATGGGTTCCATTACCGGTTCGGAAATAACCGCCGCTGCGCTTGACCTTAAAACTGGCACTGTCCGCCGCGACCCCTTTGCCATGCTGCCTTTCTGCGGTTACCACATGGGCGATTACTTCAACCATTGGATTAAGCTGAGCCGTAAAGCCGAAGCTGAAGGCAATGCCGATAAACTCCCAAAAATTTTCTTCTGCAACTGGTTCCGCAAAGACAGAAACGGCAAGTTTATGTGGCCTGGTTACGGAGAAAATTCCCGAGTGCTCGCTTGGGTATTTGACCGCTGCAACGGCAAGGAAAACTATGTTGAAACAGCAATAGGTTATCTTCCCAAGCCTGGTTCCATAGATCCTCCCGCGGGCATTAGTGCCGAGACTATGGCGGAACTTTGTTCAGTAGACTCAAGCGGCTGGAAAAGCGAAATCGCTGATGTGCGTGATACCCACTATCCCAAATTCGGCGACAGGCTGCCAAAAGAGCTGTATGATGAACTTGATGCAATCGAAGAAGCACTGAGCGAGTAAAATTAGGGAATAGTGGTTAGTGGTTAGTTTTTTGTTCGCCTGCCTGTGCAGGCACGTAATCTTGTCGTGGAAAAAACNCAAGACCTTCGAATAACGATAACTAACCACTTCTCACTAACCANTTCTTACAAACCAGGGGATATAGCTCAGTTGGTAGAGCGATTGGTTCGCAATCAATAGGCCAGGGGTTCGAATCCCCTTATCTCCAGAAAACGTAAAACCTCTAATGATACCTTCACTTTTTAATAAAAGCAACGCAGCAAGCAAAGAGGGGATTCGAAATACACCCAGAAACTGCACGCGAGACATCGAGCGTGTCCATTGAGATATGCGGCACGGTGTACCCCCCAAAAAATGCCTATATTACAGAAATTTCAAAAGGGGGCGCAATCCTGCAAATATTCCAAGGCACCGCCTTGTTAAGGCAAAGCGCCGCAAGGATGCGGCGGGATTGCGGAGGCGGGCTGGAGGGAGTTTGCAAG
>WRNF01000259.1 GCA_009776715.1 Treponema sp.
CAATAATATTACCCGGTTAAATATCGGGAAAGACGTTGAAATTGGGTATGGCGCGTTTATAGACAATTTCATAACTCATATTGACATAGGCAAAAATATACGGCTCCACAAAGGGGACAATTTCCCTGTGTTCGAACTGGGTTTTGACGAATTTTTTCTTGGAAACGAAAGCAAGGCGGGAACCTACCTGTACGAAAACGGCAAGTGGGAATTCATGCCCGGGACTTAGGTTAAGGAAGAAGCAGCCGCGGAGGAATGGAGGAAAATGTGAAAAATTTATTCAAAAACTTTGTTTCTCCGCGGTTTTTCTTTCAAATTGCAATCCTTGCTGTAATGCCTATTGTTCTATTTGCCTGTCAGCAGGAGCAAGAACCGCAAACAAGAACTGAGGTATATAAAGGCTTTTCGTATACTATAAATTTAACAGGAGAAATAGTAATCACTGATTATAGTGGAATAAGTACGGATATTAATATTCCTTCTCATATAGAAAACCGCCCGGTGGGGCGGATCCGCGGCAGGGATTTAGTAATAAACCATAATAATCCGAATAACAGCATCTATACAGAGGCAGCTCTGGAAAATAAAAATCTTTATAGCGTAATCCTCCCTGCTACGCTTCGTATTATCGAAGATGGCGCATTTGCAAACAACAATCTAACAGAAATACAACTTCCCAGTAATCTCACTTGGTTAGGAGCTTGGGCCTTTATGAATAACCAACTTCGCAGCATAGTCATTCCCGACAGTATTTGGCATAATATTGGAAGTCAGGCATTTGAGGGAAACCAAATAACTAATGTTACTTTTGGTAATGGAGTTAAACGTATCGAATATGCGGCATTTAGAAACAACAAAATTACCCAACTTACTCTTCCGCCAAATATATCCCATATTGGCATATCAGCGTTTGCCTCCAACAAAATTGAAGAACTGAATCTTGCATATATTTCTTGTTATATTAGTATGTTTGCATTCGAGGATAATTTACTTAGTAATTTGATCATTCCAGCAAATAGCAATATTGCTGCTGGTGCGTTTAAGGACAATATCATAACTAGGTTAAATATCGGTGAAAATGTGTACATTGAATACGGAGCGTTTATTGGCAATTTCATTACCCATATAAACGTCGGTGAAAATGTGCATTTTTACGGCCCTCCAAGTTCGCCAGTGTTCCCTGTGTTCGAACTGGGTTTTGACGAATTTTTTCTTGGAAACAAAAGCAAGGCGGGAACCTACCTGTACGAAAACGGCAAGTGGGAATTCATGCCCGGGACTTAGGTTAAGGAAGAAGCAGCCGCGGAGGAATGGAGGGAAGGTGAAAAATTTATTAAAGAACTTTGTTTCTCCGCGGTTAATAATGAATAATATGCTTCTCGGCCAGTCCCGACAGACAATAATTTTTCTTACACTCGCCAACCTAAGTAATGCATTAACACAGAATTTATAATAAACAATCTGTGGAAATCCGTGGATTTTTTTTAGAAATATAACCATATTATAAATTAAAAAAGCCTCCGGCATTCATAGTAAAAACGTTTTTCTTCTGCTTTGCCCATGGAAAAACTTTTTCTGGGAAGAGGGCCGCCCTGTGCAATGCTTCTGAAAAACCCTGTTTTTTGCACAGGCGGCATCAATATGCCGCAGCTTGGCTTTTCCGGACCGGGCTTTGCTGTTATGCGGAACAATTCTTCCTCGCCGTGGATATAATCCAGACTGATGCCGGCCTTATCCAAAACAGGCTGCACAAAAGCTACTGCGATATTGCATTGCCTGTCTCNGGTAAAACCTTCGGGCTTACTGCCGGGACNTAGCTCGATAAGCGCATAACGGTTTTCCGAGACAATGCCAAAGCGGATTTGCCCTGTTTCTTCTGCAATAAGGGTTAACAATTCTTTGCTGTTTTGAATTTCCCTGTATGAAAAACAGGGAAGCGCTGAAAATAATGTAAGCGCTTCATTAAAATTTAATCCAAATGCAATCCTGTGTATCGGCTCAAATTGAATTGCCGGATCATGGATGTTTTCAATCTCAACTAACGCATAACGGCATGCGTGGTCTGTAACATTGTTTGCAGCTTTAAATTCTTCCCAAATGCTTTTTGCGCAGGCCAATGAATGGTTGCCGTCACCTGCCGCAAAAAGAAAAGGGGTATCCCCAGAATGAATATTGCAGCCGGAATGGAGCAATTTTTCCAGGCCTTCTGCGATAAAGGCCCAATCTTCCGGGGAATCCAGCCCCCAGCCCTTTATGCTGCCGGAATTGAGCATCAATTTTCCCTGATATACGGGATTTGATTTTTGTGTCCTTTCTCCCAGTTGCCGCAGCAGGGCATCATCTTCATCATCAATAAGCAGGAGAATGTGCGGTGTTTCAAGCGGGGCTCCCCTGCGTATATCCATCCGCGGCGGAATGCGTTCAGGCACAGTGCCTTCGGTTGCACGAATTAAAGGCCGAGCCGATGGCTGCCAATCATAACACTCAAGGTCTATTGCTGCGACAAGCCCCCTGCGGCAGATGTTCACCGGAGTGTCACGTTCAAGGTAGATAAAGCCTTTCCGGGGTTTTGCAAAAATACCGGAATCAATATAATTACGCATAGCATTATGAATATTGTCTATGCGCATAACATTATCAGCATCGTCTAAATATATTTCCGGAAAGATAAGATGTAAAGTTGAAGGCGCATCCGCAGCGGCTTCTTTTACTTTACTCCAGTAGTTTCTGTCCTGCGTAAATTGATCGCAGGCAATAACGGCCCATTTTTCCGGGGCTGTTGCATTAGGAAGCAGTATTTCCGGTATTGCAATACCCAGTTTTCCCAGTCTTTTCTCTATATCATCCATAGTTTAAATCAAATTATATTATTTTCTAAGTGATTATTCCAGTAAAAAAAAATATTTTTTTTAAAAAACAATAATGCAAAATGCATTTTCCCGCCATATATATGATATACAGAAAATTTAAATCATTCGTCTTTTTTAAGGCGAATGATAAATTTTATTTAATAGGAGTAGTCTATGAAAAGTCAAAAAAAATTATTTTTTTTGGAATTATCTGCATTAGCAGTAATTTTGTTTTTATCGTGCGCAGGGCAGGAAGGAAACAAGACGGTTATTGCAGATTCAAAAGTCAATCAGGTACCGGTTGTTTCCAGCAAAAACGCGGATGAAATCTATGAAGATGAGATAAAAAAATCATTGCGTTTACTTGATGAGATGGCTGAACTTGAAAGAACAGGCATTTATTTAAAGGGTGTAGGATTTACAGAATGTGAATTACTGGAAAAAACCGGCAACTATCCCGGAGCATTACTTGCATTCTATAAGGAGCTTTCAAATGGTTATGGCCATGGTGAAAGAGAATTATCGTATATTACCGATATTATGGAACGTATGCTAACAGAAGAAGATTTGCCCGATGAAGAAAATGTGCGGCCTGTTGCTCAGGCAATTTATGATTTTTTGCATGGAAGATGGGAAGAAGCAGAAAAAAAATTATCTGCAATTTTTACAGAAGATATTGAACTTGATAGTTTTTGTCAATTTATGATTTTATCATGTAAATTGGAAAAAAATCCATTGGATAAAAAAACAGAATATGTGTATAGGGCAATCCGTACACGTTATTCGTTTTATCCCGAATACTGGTATAGGGGGGCGCGCCTTTTTACCGGTAATATTGCAATTCAATTTGCCGAAAATTGCATAAACCTGGCGCCAAACGGTCCTTTTACGCCTGAATGCAGGAATTTGCTTGCTGCCCTTACCGGATTGAATAATGAAGACGGATTTTCTATAAAATCAACATCAGAAATTGAAAATTTAATTTCCAATGCCGTTAATACCGGAAATCCTGAAATTCTTAATGATCTGCTGCCGCTTATTAATCTTCCGGAAAACCCTTTTACTATGCATGCAATTAATGCATTAAAACCTTTAGCATTCAATCCTGTCTTTAACGATTATTTTAAACACCATGCCGCTCTTTCCAGCGGACGTTTAGCCGAAAGACTAACATACTTAAGCAGGAACTAAAATGAAATTTATTTATTCAT
>WRNF01000260.1 GCA_009776715.1 Treponema sp.
ATCATAGACGAAATAGGCAGGCAGAAATTCACCGATTTTGAAATGAATTTGTTATTTGAAATCATAGACGGCAGGTGGAACAACATGGTTTTAACAACGCTGATAACAAACCTTACACCGGAAGAATTTGCGGCAACGTACAGCGCCGCGCTTCTCGACAGGCTGCGGCCGGAGGTTGCCGAGTTTAACTGGGAAAGCCGCAGGGGGGCTGAATGAGCGGCAACATAAACGGCCTGCGGGAACAGCTATTCCAAACAGCGCTGTCAGCGGGTCTGCCGGTAATATCCGGCGACAAATGCTGCCGCCTGCTGGCATGGCTGTATGCCTACGGCGGCGGCAGGGAGGAAACGGTTTTTAACGGCAGGCTTAGGAACGATATTTTTTACGCGCAAAGGCGCGTGTTGAATATTTGGCTGGATGATGAAGGCGAAGATATTGGCAGCCATATCCCGGACCCTGAACTGGCGCCGGTTCTACAAGGTTATGTGCAATCGGTTACCGATTTCAGCAACCCGCCTGAATGGGCGGCTGAACTGGAAGCAGAATACGGGCTGCAAGCGAGGGGGCGAAAGTGACCTACGGCTATGTGCGCGTCAGCACCGACAAACAGCGGGTAGACAATCAGGAATACGAGATTCAGCGTTTCTGCAAAAAAAACAAGATAAAAATAGACGAATGGGTAAAAGAAACAATCAGCGGCACAAAAAAGCCGGAGAAGAGAAAACTGGGAGCGTTATTAGGCAGCCTGAAAGCCGGGGATTTAATTATTTGCTCGGAGCTGTCACGGCTGGGGCGTTCTCTTTTAATGGTAATGGCAATACTGAACAACGTGCTGGAAATTGGCGCCAAGGTATGGACCATAAAAGACAATTACAGGCTGGGCGATGACATTCAAAGCAAAGTAATAGCTTTTGCGTTTTCAATGGCGGCGGAAATAGAGCGCGATTTAATATCGCAGCGCACCAAAGAAGCCCTGGCGCTGAAAGTTGCCGAGGGCGTTATTCTCGGCAGGCCCAAAGGCAGAAAAGCATCACACGTGAAACTTTCGGGCCATGAAGACGAAATTTTCAAGCTTCTGAAAAACCGCACTTCAAAAAGCAAGATTGGACGTATATTTGGCGTTCACAGAATGACAGTGGATAACTTTTTAAAAGAGAGGATGCCTAAAAAGAGCAGGCGCTTTTCTGTATGAAAAGGAGATGTTCCCTAATATGAGGGAAAATAACATTAAACAAATAAAAGAAACCATAGAGAGGCTTGAAACTGAAAAACAGGGTTTTATTGCCGAGTTAGCAGTACTGGAAAACGGAGGAATAGAGTAATGGGCGGGCGGGGCGCGATGATGAACCGTAAACCCAGCGAGAGGATACAGGAAAATAAAACGGCTGACTATATTGCAGGGGTTAAGGTATTAAAAAGATTAAAAGGCAAGCAGAATTTGCCAGCCATGTCAAACACGCCGAATACAAGTTATATTCAACTAACTTCAAAGGGTGAGTTTAAGCAGTATAAGGTATATGGTTATGACAGAAGGCCAATATTTGACATTGACGGCGATCATCCTCATGGAAAAATTAAAGGCTTGCATATACATTTTTGGGCAGGAGGCAGGGATAATAATGTCCGTGAATTGACATTGAAAGAAAAGAAGAAGTATGGCAAAATACTAAGAGCGGCGGGGGGTAAATTAGATTACCGGAGGAAAAAATGAAAGATTTTGACAATTATTCCACATTTGAAAGCATAAATGAATTTGAATACGAATTAGTAACCATGACACACGAATACCAGATTTCTCATAATAGCAAAGAATACTTTCTTTCAAGATACCCAATGAAAGGAAAAAAAATTTTTACAATCGCTACAAACTGGCAAAATGAAGACCCTTTTGAATATGACTCATTGGATGAAATGCTGGATAATTTCAAAGCAGAAGACGGCAAAAGCTTGAGGGAATTTATTCTTGAAGCTAAAGTGGTGTACGAATATTAGGAAGCTTGGAATAAAAATTGCTATGGGAGGGCAAGCGTTACAACATATACAACCTTCATTTACTAGAAGGCATGGAATTAACTGAACGGAACAACGTGCCAACGTTAAAGGCTACACATTCCATTCCAAACAAACTAATTCCATTCAACACCGCCTTGCAGCCGGCCACGGACACCAGCGGCTACGTGCATTTTTTCATTGACGATTACCAGTTCGACCGGGTATGGCGCAGCCCTGAGCGTTACCTGCCCATACTGGCAAAATACAAGGGCATTATCGCGCCGGATTTCAGTTTATTCATTGACATGCCCTTAGCTATGCAAAAATGGAACGTGTACCGGAACAGGGTGATGGCGGCGTACTACGCGAAAGCCGGGATTGACGTTATCCCAAGCGCTGAGTGGGGAGACGAGCGCAGTTATGCGTTTTGTTTTGAAGGGCTGCCGAAACACGGCACGGTTGCTGTTAGCGCCAACGGCTGTTTATCAAACACAGCCAGCCTTCATTACTTTACGCAAGGCTTCAACGGGGATTGGCAAAAAGTCGGCAATGATTTGCGCAATGCAATGAATACGGTTTCTCATGAATAAAAACAGCACAGAAATGCCAAACTACAAACAATCTTTTGGGGGCTATTCCGCCTCCTGTAATTTGGCAACCAACCTGGCGATAGTCCCGCTTTGTTTTTCCGGAATGGTAGTGACCGCTCCGTCTTTTTCTAAAGTCAGAGAAGATCCAAATTAATGACGTGACACAGGACAATGCCAGAAGCATGGCCGAACAAATAATGACACAAAACTTCTTCATTTTGTTCTTCCAAAAATAATGTATTTTTTTATTACTGGCATGTTCAACCGGGGTAATAAACCCCGGTTATTCCGCAACGGCTCCGTCAACGGTTGTTTCTTCTTCGAAGACGATGCCTTCTTCCTGGGTTTCTGTAGCTGATTTCGGTTCTGCGGTGCCTTCAGTGTTTTTTCCCGCAGCCCTTATTATGACTTTTCTCACGGGAAAAATGCCGAGGAAATCCCAGCCCTGCGTTTCTATGGACAGTATTTTTGTAAACCCCTCTGCGCTGGCTTTTGCAAGGGCTGATTCCAGGGAATACCCTGTGAAAATTGCGGGCAGTTCTTTTACCAGGCTTGCATTATCCTTAACCTGCTTTGTGTACGTGTCGGAAACAAGGACAATGTCGTCTCCTGTAAACAACTGAACATGGTAAGAATTCGACACACAAGAAGCGCAAAGCAGCACCCCTATTCCTACCGTTAAAAAACAAAACTTTTTCATTTTTTCCCTCCGAAACAAACATGTATTTCCAATATTATCGGCATCTCCCCCCGGTAAAAATGCAGTTATTCCCGCCGTTTACTCGGTTTTTTTAAGAGCCTCCGCAGGAATATACGCTTTCTCTTTTTTTATTGCCGGTAACGCCTCGGCTTCCCCTCTTTCAATGGGCAATTTGCACAAAGTCAGTTGCAAAGAGCTTTAAGATTAAGGCGGACACTTCGGTGCGCTGCGGCCATATTGCGAAAATGCGTTTTTTAGGGTAGTCTGTTTATAATATTTCTACATTATAGACAGACTCTATATAATCATTTTAGGAGTGTTTTATGGATAATTATTTATTATCTGTTCTTGCCGTCATTGGCATGGTATTGTTATTTGTTATAATTTATAAATTGGGAAAAAAGAAATCGCAGTCTAAACAAAATCTGCCGGACGGAAATTCTGTTACAAAAAATGTCACTGAAGCCGGAGATTATTACGATGCGATAAATAGGATTCAAGGCGGTGTATTGAGAAATCAGACATCAATTATACCTGATGATCCGGATGATACCGAAGGGGCTGTAATTTAGTTTTAATCACCTAACAGTGTAAATCAGATTATAGCCTATATCTGGTTTTGCGGTCTGCTCCTATTTTCCGCTTTTGTCTCTAACTTCAAACTAAAGCCGTACTTGGTGGCATTGGATGTCAAATGCACACGGATTTTCACGGTAGTACAAGCCGCTTTAGCGGCGACGTATAATAATTTTCCTTACACTCGCCGACCGAAG
>WRNF01000261.1 GCA_009776715.1 Treponema sp.
TTGGCGTAATTGCATCTTCAATCTTTTCATGATTAAGATTTCCTGTTTTTTCATCTACATCAACAAACACCGGATTAATGCCGCTTAACAACAAGGCATGAGAGGTAGCAACAAAACTGAAAGGCGTGGTGATTACTTCGCCAGAAATTTCAAGGGCATGAAGCGCTGCCATTATCGGCAAGGTGCCATTGGTAAAAATGCTGATAAACGGAACGCCAAGATATTCACAGAGCGCTTTTTCCAGCTTTTGGTGGAACGGGCCGTTATTGCTAAGCCTTGTTTGTTTCCAAATTTCCTGTAAATACGGAATAAATTCATTAAGGGGAGGCAAAAAAGGCTGCGTTACATAAATCATTTTAAAACAGTTAACAGGTATTGTCCGTATTCAGTCTTGTAACTTTCTGACAGTTTTATTAGTTCCGCTTCAGAAATCCAGCCGTTTCTGTAAGCAATTTCTTCAATGCAGGCAATGTACAGGCCCTGCCGCCTTTGAACGGCAGCGATATAGTTCGATGCTTCAAGCAGGCCTTCGTAACTGCCGGTATCCAGCCAAGCCATTCCTCTTCCAAGTATTTCTACAGACAGTTTTCCCCTTTCAAGGAGAATGTTGTTAACCGATGTAATTTCCAGCTCCCCTCTGGCAGAGGGGGTAATGTTATGTGCAATTTCAATAACTTCATTATCATAAAAATATAAGCCTGGAACTGCATAATGTGATTTAGGAACAGAAGGTTTTTCTTCTATGGAAAGCGCTTTTTTTTGTTCGTCAAATTCTACCACACCGTAAGACGACGGCTCTTTTACATGATAGGCAAATATCACCCCGCCCCCATCCTTGTATATTTTTTTAACCGCATTTTTTAATGCAAACCTGAAGCCCTGCCCGTAAAAAACATTGTCTCCAAGCACCAATGCGCAGTAATCATTCTGAATAAAATTTTTGCCAATAATAAAAGCATCNGCAAGGCCCCGCGGGCTTTCCTGTACGATATAATTAAACTGCATTCCCAGCCAGGCGCCGTCTGCAAGCAAATCCCTGAATAAAGGTATATCTCTNGGCGTAGAAATNATAAGCACCTCTCTTATTCCTGCCAGCATTAACACAGACAGCGGATAATAAATCATCGGTTTGTCGTAAAGAGGAAGTATTTGTTTTGATACTACTTTAGTCAGCGGATAGAGCCTTGTGCCGGCTCCTCCTGCAAGAATTATGCCCTTCATTTCATTCCCTTTCAGAATAATTTGCAGTAATCCAGTTCCGGTACTCGCCGTTCCGAATACTGTCAATCCAGTCATGGTTATGCAGATACCACTCAACTGTTTTTTCAAGGCCTGTTTTTAAATCCGTTAGAGGATTCCATCCCAATTCATTTTTAATTAATGAAAAATCAATCGCATAACGGCGGTCATGCCCTGGCCTGTCCTTGACATAGCTAATGGTTCTTCTGGCCGCTTCAGGATCAATTCCTGTTTTTTCCGCTATAATATCAATAAGTAAATGAAGCAGTTTAATATTTTCATATTCATTTCCGCCGCCAATATTATATTTTTGCCCTCGTTTCCCCCGCTGCATTATGCCTAACACCGCACGGCAGTGATCATCAACATAAATCCAGTCCCGCACATTCCTTCCGTCTCCGTACACAGGCAGTGTTTTGCCATCCATGATATTCAGTATCATAAGCGGTATAAGTTTTTCCGGAAATTGATAAGGGCCGTAATTATTGGAACAGTTTGAAAGCGTAACAGGAAGCTCGTAGGTATGGCTGTAGGCCATGACCAGATGATCGCTTCCGGCCTTTGATGCGGAATAAGGCGAGCGGGGATCGTAAGGCGTGGTTTCGGAAAAAAAGCCTGTTTCTCCAAGCGACCCGTATACTTCATCGGTGCTGATATGATGAAAAAGAACATCGCCTGTAAGAATTTTTTTTTCATTCCAGTATTTTTTTACCGCTTCCAATAGGGTAAAGGTTCCGATAATATTTGTTTCAATAAAATTTCCCGCATTTAAAATTGACCTGTCAACATGGCTTTCTGCTGCGAAATGAATCACCGTGTCAATTTCATATTTTCTGAAAAGGCTTTGAAGCAAATCCGCATTGCGAATGTCTCCCTTTTCAAAGAAATAGTGTTTACCGCCCCATTGTTTTTCAATAACAGACANGTTCATAAGGTTGCCGGCATAAGTTAAGGCATCCAAATTTATTACCCTGCCGTCAAATGACGGATTTTCTTTGAAAAAAAAGTGTATAAAATTACTGCCAATAAAACCGGCACCGCCGGTAATTAATATATTTTTAAGCCGTGCCATAATGTTTATTATATTACTTGCAAAGATGCATCTATTAAAAAATCTTTAATTTTTTTATCAGGTACTTTAAAACCGGGCATAAATTCGATTTGTTCTGCATAATCAATGTCTTTATGAAATGCCAGTTGTTCCCTGAATAATTTCTCGGAAAACAACTGTCCGAAAATTCCTTTTGCTTCCATTGAAATATCTTCTATTGAAAAATAACCATTGATTATGAAATATAAATCTACATAATCTTTCCATTTTGCCCTGCGTCCCAAAGCATATGCTTTCATTGCTGCTAATGAGAGCAGTGAAGGCATTGAAATTATATTTTCTAACATACATATATGTTCTAATGGATAAGGGTAGTGAAAAAAAGTTATTTTAACTTCATTGATAAAAAAATGAATTTGATCAATGTCATCATAAAGAATATGCTTATGGTATGGCAGTCCAAAAACTTTTTGTTTTAAACGTGATCTGTTCAATTTTTTTTCTGTAAACAAATCAAAATCAATAGAACGCCGGTGTCCAATATACAAAGCAACAGCCGTGCCTCCAACAAGATAAAAACCGCGCCTAAATTGTGAAATGAATGGCAGAAGTTCCAGTTGTTTATTTGAGAATATTTCAAGCTGCATAGCGGTTAAATAACAAGGTAAAATAATTTATTGTTAATTCGTGATAATTTCCTTTTCGCCGTTTGCTTTTATTGATTGAATCAAAAAATATTTTTGCAACATTTTTAATATTCATTACTGCAAACAATTCTTTAATGTCTTCCATGTTTCCATAATTCAATACCGTTTCTACCAGCAACTCATTACTCACTGTTTCACCTTTAGGAGATGGAGAATGCCAGAATAAATACTGGCGGTCTTCTATATATTTTTTAATTTCTGGATTTCTCATTTTAATAATTTTTAGGCTTATTCAAATTAAATTTTTACGCGGGAAACGGACAATAAACTGTTCGCCTTCTGTATCATTCTCCAATTCCATGTCCGGTTGATTATTGAATGCGCGGCGCAATCCGGATCCCAGTCCGCTGTATGGCAGTGTACGGCTGGCAAAAGCGGCAATTTGATTGTTTCTGATAACAGGATTGCCAAATTTTACTTCATTCACGGTAAGGCTATTGGGAAGCTTCCCCGGGCTTATTATTTCGATACGGTTATCAAACACCAGCAGGCGTACCGGAGCATTTTTAAAATAATCACGATGAATAAGGGCGTTCTGCAAAACTTCCTCCAGGGCGATTATGGATATTTCGGGTTTTCCGGCAGTATTGAATCCCTGCCCTTCCTGAAGATATTTTATGCAGCTCTTTACGTATAACATTCCTTGTTTAAAAAGCTCCGGAATGGTACCGGTTAAATCTTCCGGTTTGCTCCTGTAATTATTTCCGCCAATGTCGTTACCGGCAAACATAACTGCCTTTATAGTAAAAGCAGGACGCAGAACCTGCGGCTCTTTTCCAAAAAACAAAAGCCCTGCAAGTGTCAAATGGTCATTGCGCATAACTTTTTTTGCAATTAATGCTTCTTCAAGAGTCAGGCCTTTTTCTTCACAGGTTATTTCAAATTCCTTTTTGAAATATTCTGAAAACAGCCTTGTATCAATATCTTTAATGTCAGTGTTAAAAATTTCAATTTCATCTGCAAGCAAATTTTTGCTTCCCAAAAGACGGGCAATTTCATCGTTAGATGTAACCTTTCTTTTATCGGAGCCGTTTTTTACATAAAT
>WRNF01000262.1 GCA_009776715.1 Treponema sp.
CCAATTCAGATTATGATTTTGAACCATGTTACTATTGCCAAAAGAGTTATTATGAAAAAACAGCTCAAATGTTTGAACAATATATATATCGGTTTTTGACCACCGGCTATTAGCCGCAAAATCTACAAGTCCGACAGGCTCCGAGCATGTTGTAGACAGGCGAAGGTTCCTCTCTTGATTAAACCCTTGCCGCGAAAAATAGTTTTTTCAGAAACTAGAAAAAAATGCAAAAAATAAGAAGTATTCTCTCTTTTCAGAGAAAACTTTTATCACTGCATTTGGATCTAAACAATGAAAATTAATATAATCCAGCAGCCATGTTTGATTCTAGGGTAACCATTGCGGACTTGCAGTCTGGTTGCCATACAAAAGTTTTGCAAAGGTCTCTTCTTTTTCTATAATTTCTGTAAATTTACAATTATTCGCTTGACTTCCTTTACTTTTTATATTATTTTTTAAATGACAGATTTTCATATTTTGTCATTCTAGATTATATGAGGAGCTTATGCTGAACAAAACTGTTTTTTTATTTCCGGGCCAGGGTACGCAGTACCCCGGCATGGCATTGGATTTGCTTGAGTCATCGGCACAGGCAAAAAATGTTTTCGATACCGCTTCCGCAGTCTTAAACAGGGACTTTGTAAGTTTAATCCGCGATTCTGACGAAGAAACACTTAAGCGTACCGATGTTTCCCAAATCGCCCTAAGCGCTGCTTCTCTTGCAGCAGCAGCCAGCCTTAACGAACAAGGCATATTCCCGGCGGCCTGTGCAGGATTCAGCCTTGGTGAATACCCCGCATTATGCTGTGCGAAAGTTATCAGCCTTGAAGACTGTTTCCGCCTTACCGAAGCCCGCGGCAGGCTTATGCAGGAAGCTATTGACTGTATGCAGAAAACGGCGGATGGAATTATGCCTGGCATGGCTGCAGTGTTAGGGTTAACTTCTGGGCAGGCGGAAGCGCTTGTTGCCGAATGGAAAAACGGCGGATTACATGATCTTTATGTTGCAAATATTAATTCAGCAAAACAGGCGGTGGTATCGGGCAGCGCAGCGGCATTGCAGGAAGCCGAAAGCCGATTTAAGGAAACAGGCGCCAAGCGGGTTCTGCGCCTTAAAGTTGCAGGCCCTTTCCACTCGCCTTTTATGCAAAAAGCAGCGGATGCCTTTGCGCCTATACTTGCGGAAGTTCAATTCGGCAATCCGGCAATTCCCATTTTTTCCAATGTTACGGGAAAACTGATTCAAAGCGGTTCGGAGGCGAGGGTTCTTGCCTTAAGGCAAATTGTTGAAAGCGTGCGTTGGACCGATGAAGAAGCGGCAATAAATGAATGTATAAAAAAAGGGCAAGACCCGGTTGTTTTGCTGGAAGTTGGTCCAGGCAAGGTGTTGCAGGGTTTATGGAAAGATTCCGGAAGCGATATACCGTGTTATTCAGCAGGAACCGCAGAGGAAATTAATGAATTAAAAGGAAATGGCATTATATGAAATTGGAAAATAAAAAAGCATTGATAACTGGCGCATCACGCGGAATCGGAAAAGCTATAGCGGAATTGTTTCTAANTGAAGGCGCTGAAATTTGGGGATTGGGAACCAGGGAACCCAATGACCTTAGCACACGAATTGAAAAGGCCGGCGGAAAATTGCACTGGATAAGCGCAGACCTTGGCAATGTAAATCAAATTGAAGCAATTATTGAAAAGGCGCTGAAGGAATCGGACGGCTTTGACATTTTGGTCAACAATGCCGGCATTACACGCGACAACCTTTCTTTCAGAATGTCCATTGAAGACTGGCAAAAAGTGTTAGATGTAAATCTTACCGCGGCCTTTCTTATTGCCCGCACTGTTGGAAAAAACATGATTCAAAAACGCGCCGGATCGATTATTAATATTTCCAGCGTGGTGGGAGTCCACGGCAACGGCGGACAGGCAAATTATGCCGCAAGTAAAGCAGGGCTTATCGGCCTGAGCAAAAGCCTTGCGCGGGAAACTGCAAGCCGNTCTGTTCGCGTGAATGTTATTACGCCAGGTTTTATTGAGTCCGATATGACCGCCGCTATGCCGGATGCTGCAAAACAAANAATGACAGACATGATACCGTTAAAACGCACAGGGATACCATCAGACATTGCCGAAGCAGCNTTGTTTTTGGCATCTGACGCATCATCATATATTACCGGCCAGATACTGTCAGTTGACGGTGGGCTGTTTATTTAAGATAGAGGAGTTAATTATGCAAAAGAAAGTTGTTGTAACTGGAATGGGAGCAGTTTCGCCCATTGGCAATACCGTTAAGGAATTTTCCGCCAGCCTTAAAGCCGGCAGAAGCGGAATTGGCCGCATAACGCAATTTGACACAACCGGCTTTGATGTTACCATAGCAGGAGAAATAAAAAATTTTAACCCCGACTTATGGATAGATAAAAAAGATTCCCGAAAAATGGCGCGTTTTACCCAGATTGCGGCAGCAGCAGCAGCCCAGGCTCTGGAGCAAGCAGATTTATTAAATGTAAAAAATGATGCCGGGCGCAGGTTGATAAAATGCAAGCCAGAAAGAACAGGCGTTGTAATTGGCAATGGTATTGGCGGATTTGAAATTGTGTCAGAATCATTTAAAAAACTTTTTGAAGCAGGGCCAAAAAGAATGCTTCCGCTTACCGTTCCGCTGATGATTAACAATGAAGCGGCCGGAAACATTTCAATGCTGTTTGGAACAAGGGGGCCAGCATTTACCCAAGTTACCGCTTGCGCATCCGGCACTGATGCTTTGGGGCAGGCGTTGGATTTAATCCGTGCCGGCCGCTGCGATGCAGTCATTTCAGGCGGCACCGAAGCAACCATTGTTCCCTTTGCAATCGGCGGTTTCCAGATGCTGAAGGCTCTTTCTGTTAAACGGTGCCATGAACCGGAAAAAGCCTCCCGCCCTTTTGACAAAGACCGCGATGGCTTTGTTATTGCCGAAGGAAGCGGTATGTTGGTACTGGAAAGCGAAGAACATGCCAAAAGCCGCGGGGCAAAAATAATCGCAGAATTTGCCGGGTACGGCGCAACTGCGGATGCGTATCATATAACAGCCCCTGACCCTGAAGGAATTGGCTTTAACACAGCGATGAAACTTGCACTGGCCGATGCCGGCCTGCAGCCTGAAGACATTCAGTATTACAATGCGCATGGCACCTCGACCGAAATAAATGATCCGCGGAAACAAAAGTGCTAAAACAGGTTTTTGGAGATCATGCATACAAGATGAAAATCTCCAGCACAAAGAGCATGACCGGCCACTGCATTGCCGGCGGGGGCGGCCTTGAGGCAATTGCTTGTATTTTAGCAATTAGCGAAGGGTTTTATCCACCCACCATTAACCTTGAAGAACCTGATCCTGACTGCGACCTTGATTATGTGCCAAATAAAGCCCAATACGGCGAGATAAATGCAGCAGCGTCCGGCTCACTTGGCTTTGGCGGCCATAACGGNGTTGTTGTTTTTAAGAAATATACTTAGGNGGAAAAATATGAATGAAATTGAAAAATTGCTTCCNCATAGAGAGCCGTTTTTGTTCGTGGATGAGATAATCGAAGCGGATGAAAATAAAATTATTGCAAAAAAAGTTTTTACAGAAAAAGAATTTTTCTTTAAAGGGCATTTCCCCGGTTATCCCGTGGTTCCTGGTGTTATTCTGATTGAGACAATGGCTCAATCCGGGGGCGCAGGGTTGCGGAAAATAGGCATTCTTGGCGATGATTCCTTGTTTTTTCTTGCATCTGTTGACAGGGTAAAATTCCGCCGCAAAATACGGCCAGGCGATGAAGTCCGCCTTGAAATAGAAAATCTGCGGATAACGTCAAAAATGATCAGGCAATGCGGCAAAGTTTTTGCCGGAGATGATCTTGCCGCTGAAGCTGAATGGCTTTGTTTAGTCCAACGTTAAATGGGGGTGTCCGAAAAGTTAGGAACTTCTTCGGACACCTTCCTTTTTATATGTATTTTCGCACATTTTCGCAAGAAAATGGAGAAAATACAAGGGCTGGAC
>WRNF01000263.1 GCA_009776715.1 Treponema sp.
AATGATTTTCCTCTTCGCTGCATTGTAGAAAAAGCATAAATTGGAGAAAATATAAGATGAGAATTTCAGGCCATGTGCAGGCAATAATTAATGCGGCATATAATGAAGCAAAAATACGAAAACATGAATACCTAACCCCGGAACACATACTGTATGCGGCACTTTCTTTTGCTGAAGTGCAGGGAGTAATTAGTTCTTGCGGGGTTAATCCTTTGCAAATAAAAACCGGGATTGAAAATTACTTCGAGCAGAAAATACCCACTGTTAATTCAAATGCGGAGCCTACGCACACTGTGGGTTTTCATAATGTGATTGAAAGGGCCCACCTGCAGAGCCGTTCAGCGCAAAAAGGAATGATCGATATTGCGGATATTTTGGTGTCTCTTTTTGATGAAGAACGCAATTACAGCGCATATTATCTTCGCAAAGCAGGATTAAAACGTTTAACTCTCCTTGATGTGCTTTCCCATAGCGATGCAAACGGCGTGATTGGCCGCATTAAAGAAAGTTATGATGAAGGCAGAGCCATGTCCGATGATGATTATGCCGATCCGAGCCAGAGAGGAAGAGCGGTTAGAAAAACTGCCCTTGAACGTTTTGCCGTAGAACTGACCGCTCTTGCCAGAGAAAATAAGTTAGAGCCATTCATTGGCAGGGAGCATGAACTGGAACGCACTGTGCAGGTGCTGTGCCGCAGGCTTAAAAATAACCCTGTTCATGTCGGCGATTCCGGTGTGGGAAAAACGGCGGTTACCGAAGGCCTTGCCCAGCGAATTGTAGCGGACAAGGTGCCGCCGCAGTTAAAAGATGTTTCTATCTTTGCCCTGGACATGGGACTGGTATTAGCCGGAACCAAGTACCGGGGTGATTTTGAAGAAAGGATCAAACGGGTAATCGAGGAAATATTAAAAAAAGAAAAAGCTATTCTTTTTATTGATGAAATTCATACCCTGGTCGGCGCAGGCGCTGTATCGGGCGGAGCGATGGATGCATCAAATTTGCTTAAGCCCGCCCTTACTTCGGGAAAAATGCGATGCATAGGTTCCACCACCCACGAAGAATACAGTAAATTTTTTGAAAAGGACCGTGCGCTGTCGCGGCGTTTTCAAAAAATTGACATCAACGAGCCCTCGGAAACCGATACCATAGCGATTCTTAAAGGGCTTAAATCAAAGTACGAAGATTTTCACAATGTGCGTTACAGCGACAGCGCCATTGAAGCGGCGGTGCATCTTTCCGCACAGTTCATCACCGAACGCCGCCTGCCCGACAAGGCCATTGACGTTATCGACGAAGCAGGAGCATTTGCGCGCATAGCGGCATATCAGCCGGAAACGGAAAACCCAACTGTTTCCGGCGAGGCAGGAAAGTTAACGGAAACTGCCGCATATCAGCCGCAGGCTTTTCAACTGCAGGCCAGTCTGCCGGAAGAAAACCAGCCGGAGGCTCTTGTGCCCATTGAAATAGGGGTGCCGTTAATCGAAACCGTCATTTCCAAAATTGCCCGCATACCGGAACGTTCGGTCGGTGAAAGCGAAAAAGACAAACTCCGGCTGCTGGAAGAACGGCTGAAGGAACAAGTCTTTGGGCAGGACAAGGCAATTGCAGCGGTAACAAAGGCCGTTAAGCGGTCAAGGGCAGGATTTAGGGCCGAGGGGAAACCGGTGGCAAATTTCCTTTTTGCCGGACCTACCGGCGTTGGCAAAACAGAGCTTGCACGGCAGCTTGCCAATATACTGGGAATAACTTTGCTCCGTTTTGACATGAGCGAGTATCAGGAAAAATATTCAGTATCGCGCCTTGTCGGATCGGCGCCGGGGTATGTCGGCTATGAAGACGGAGGCCAGCTTACCGATGCGGTGCGCAAACAGCCCCATGCGGTGGTGCTTTTGGACGAGATAGAAAAAGCCCACTCCGATATTTACAATATCCTTTTACAAATAATGGATTACGCCACCCTTACCGACAATCAAGGGCGCAAAGCGGATTTCCGCAATGTTATACTAATAATGACAAGCAATGCCGGAGCAAGGGACATAGGCAAGGAACTTATCGGTTTTGGCGGGCGCATACATGACGCAAGCACCGTTGACAGCGCTGTGGAAAATGTTTTTACCCCGGAATTCCGTAACCGCCTGGACGCAGTTGTCCGTTTCGATCACCTTTCGCGGCAAATAATGGCATCCATTATCAACAAGGAAATAGCCCTCTTTACCAATCAGCTTGCCGAAAAAAAGGTAAGCCTTAGCGTTACCGAATCCTGCGTGGAAAAGCTTGCCGCAGAAGGCTATTCCAGGGAATTCGGCGCCCGCAATGCAGGCAGAATCATTGAAGAAAAAATCAAGAGCTTTTTTGTTGATGAAGTGCTTTTCGGGCAGTTAAGCTGCGGAGGCTGCGCGGTAGTTGACTGGAGAGACGGTGAATATAAAATTGACATTACAGAATCGTTTCCCATTGAAGCAAGCGTACAAAGAGAGAATATTGGCGCCATAACATGAATTTTCCGCCGGGCTGTGATCCCTTATTTCCGTATCTGGATGAAGGCAAACGATGGCCATTTCCTCCCCCTGAAACATGGAAAGGCAGCATTATTGCCGTTGGCGGCAACCTCTCGCCGGGAATGCTGCTTTCCGCTTATGAAAGGGGTATTTTTCCCTGGTATGGTCCCGAAGACCCCATTCTGTGGCAGTCCCCCGATCCCCGCATGTTAATTTTTCCGGAAACGCTGCATGTTTCCCGGTCCATGCAAAAAATTTTTCAAAAAGGCGTTTATGAAATTACTGTAAACAGTGACTTTAATTCCGTTATACGCTGCTGCGCGGAAAAAGAACGGCCAGGCCAGGACGGGACATGGATTACCGGGGACATTATCGGCGCATACGAAGAAATGCACCGGCTGGGATGGGCCTTGTCTGCGGAAGCTTACTGTGCCGGGGAACTTGCCGGCGGCTGCTATGGCTTGCTTATCGGGAAGGTTTTTTGCGGCGAGTCCATGTTTGCGAAAAAACCAAATGCCTCTAAAGCGGCATTTCTTAACCTTGCCAAATATCTCTTTGCCGCTGGTGTGTCATTCATTGACTGCCAACTGCCAACGGATCATCTTCGCAGCCTTGGCGGCCGGGAAATAAGCCGCAGTGATTTTCTTGCACTGCTGCAAAAAACCTTGTTCGGCGTTGGCTAAACCACTAAAATCCACAAGTCCGACAGGCTCCAAGGAGTTTGTCGGACTTTGTTCTTTTTGATAAAAATGCAATCATTTCCAGCAATTAGCTTTCTTTCTCTCCGAATACTACTGCGGTAAAGGTGTGAAGGACAGCATCCGGCGCATTGTATGAACCGGGGGGAAGACCGGCTTTAACACAGATGTAGTCCAGGTATTCATCCAAATTCCAGCCTTGCTCGACAGGCACCTGCGGAAGCAGCACGCCGGAACGCCCGCTGCGAACAAGATAAAGGCCGTGCACTCCTACTTTTACCTGCCGCGGGTCGGGGCAGACGGACATTGGCGAAAGAGCGGAGATTTCAATGCGGCACTGTTCCAGTTCGCCGGGTTTGAGCGAAGGAAAACGGTAATCGCCGAATGCCGCCTCGATCGCCATTGCACGGACAGTTTCCACCAAGGGCAAATTTGCTGTCATCCTGCCAATGCAGCCCCGTAAACTGTATGTGCCATCGGGATTGCCCGGGGGATTCTGTTTGTGAAGGGTAACAAATGCCCCGCAAGGTTCTTTTAGCACGGGACTGCTGGAATATGGGTACTGCGCCTTTCGGTTTTCCAGTTTTGCAGCAATACTCTCATGGGCATTGGCCAGTAAAATTTTCTGTTCTTCCAATTCAATAATTAAATTCATATTAATACAATTAACTCCTTGTGTTTAACTTCATTTGGCCTCTCGCAAGGCATATATGCAAAAGCCACGGCACCTCAACCGAGCCGCATGGCGGCGAAGGTTCCCCTCTTGATTTTCACGGTAGTACAAGCCGCTTTAGCGGCGACGTATAATAATTTTCCTT
>WRNF01000264.1 GCA_009776715.1 Treponema sp.
CTTTTTCTTGACGAAGGCTGGAGCCATTTAACCGAAAACCTCTGCGGGCTTGGCATTAGCGGGGGCAATATTAATTTCTTAAAACGGTATTTTGAAGACACTTCCATGTACTCCCTGTGCGGGCCAAACCGCGACGGCTACGATGACAGCGCGGGAATGCGCGGCGCAATTAGCTTGTTTCTTTCCTGGCTGTTTTGGGAAGCGGGTGGCCTGTCTTGGGACAGCGCCGATCCGGTTAAGTTAATCGATCAAGGCGGAATAGCATTTCTCCGCAGAATGGTTGAATCGCCGCAGGCCGGCTGGGAAAGCATAGGCTTGGCATTCGGCAAACCGGTTCCCCGCCTGTTTAATGATTTCCTTAACGGGATGCATAATTACCGGATTTCAAACAGGGCATACAATTACAAAACCGATCCTTCAACAAACGAGGCGGTTGACTTTTTTGTGAACATGGGCGGAAGCGTCGGCGTGGGCTTCCCCCGTTCATCGCCTGCTCTCAATGCAATATCATTAGAACCCTGGTCCTTCGCTTTTTTTGATCAGTTTATGCTTGAGGATGATGCGTTGCTGACATTGGAAGCCGGTAAAACCGCGGGCAGTGTTTTTTATTCGTATTCAGTGCGGTAAAGAAAGGCATTGCAAAATTTTTCATTGCAACATTAAAAAAACCGTATAAAGGATGCCCTTATACGGTGAATTCAATTGATTGACGAATGAAGCGAGTGTCGCGGCCATACTTGTAAGGGCATGACTGCAAACCAAAGGTTTGCTTGGCGAATGAGGAAACGAAGGTACATNCCCCCGCCTGCCTATTTGCAAAGCAAGCAGGCAGGCAGGCGCAGGGCTCTGCCCTGCGGTATGATACCCTTTATTACGGTAAATTGCCTAACCCGACACTGGAACGAAGATCATTTAACTGCCCCAGATAGATAGGTCCTCTGTTATTAAGGAAAAACTTTACATTTGAAGTTGTCTTATTAAATGAATTTCTTGTAGTGGTTCTTCCTGCTGCAAGAGAATCGCCGCTGTTTATTGACCATCTTTCATACATATCGTCAAGCAGAGGGGTAAACCGGGCAAGCCATGCGTCATACAAAGGAATAGTTTTTGCAGAAGTAAAATATTCTTCCAAAACATATTTTGCCCTCACGGTAAATTCATCGACAAAACCTTGATTGTTGAACACTCTTAACATTCTGTTTAATTCAGGCCCGCGGTCGCCGTTTGTTATTTCGGGATTTTTTAGTTTGTCAAATCTGGAGCCGCCAGCATAATTTGTATCATCAGAATTACCAAATGCCCAAACAATTCCATTGGCAGCATAATCTATATCGTGCAAGGTAAAACGCCATTTGCCGTCGTTGTTGGGGTTGCCGTCAGTTTTGGGAGTTATCGCCCGCCAAAAACGGACATTATTTTGCGGCCAGTCAGTATTATTATAAAAAGTGTTTACAATGTGGTAATCAATAAAGTTAGCTTTATCAAAATAGGTATCGAATAATTCTTCAACTGCATTGTTGCTCGGTGCGCCTCCTCCGCTGAAATTAGCGTTTACAAAAGACAATAGCTCATTATAAAGATTCATTCCGGTTGTAATGTTGCCCTCTTCCACTAAATCTGAGTGTCCGCCAGATTCCAGCGCACCCCTGTCCATAATAACAATATTGTCGGCAGTCATGCCAAGCCTGTCTTCGGCAAAGGCTGCGTTGTCCGTTTGCTGCCTAAATTGAGTAAATCCCCAATATTCGCCATCAATAAACATAATCGCAAGGCTGCTTTCTGAATAAGGAACATTTAACTGTGCAGCGGATTTTTGTGCAAAGGCATCACGGAAATGATCGCTGCCAAAAGACCAGTCCCGCGGCCCTACAAAGTTATTGCCGCCGTTCCATAACCTAAAACGGTAAATTCCTTCCGGTCTTGATCCCTCAAAAATAGGCCAGGTAATAGTTCCGTTTAGGCTGCCTCTTCGCAGATGAACATTAAATGTACGCTGCGCGTTTGCCCTGGAAAAGGAAGCTCCAAGGCTGGTTGAACCTGGAAGGCTAAATTGACGCTTGTAAGAGCCGCTCTCTACAGTAAAGTATTCATAATTAAAATCCTGGCGTCCAATACTGTTATCAGGTGGGTTCCAGCGGTCTGCCGCCGCGTAAAGATCGTAAAATGGCTGGAAGGGCGCGTTAATGGAAAGTATCGGGGTGTTATTATATTTACTCGTTGCATTAGGTATAATAAGATAGGTTGCTATAACGGTTTCGGAAGCAGGGTTGCTATCCACAAAAGCACGGAAACGGTACGCATTCCCTGTTAAAATTTTGGCTCCGCTAGGAGGCCCTGCAGATGCATTCCTCATCCACACATTGTAAAAACGGGTAAGCAAAGTGTCGCTTCTGCCTGAACTGGTTCTGTCTGCTATATTAATGGTATTGCCGGGCACAACACTGCCTGAAACAACTATGCTGTTTATAGTTCTTGGATCACCCGGCACAGGCTCTGTACCGTCAAGCGTATAGTAAATAACGGCATTTGGATTTGCCGGGAACGAAACTGTTAAATTAAAAGCCGCTTCATAAACTCCCGGAGCATGAGAAAATTCAATTTCACTGGTTATTAATTTAAAGCTTGCCGTTACCGTTACATTCGCTGTTATGGTAAAAGTTGCTTTATTTCCTGTAATAACAAGATTAGCCGGTTTTGGGCTTACGGTAATTGAGTTAAGTTCGAAGCTGCTTGCGGGTTCAGCGGTTATGGTAACGGTTTCACCGGCTGTAGCTTCTGTTTTATCGGCATCGATGGTTCCGCCAGAAGCAGGCTGGGTAAGAGAAACAGTAAACGGTCCGGTATTAACAATAAAACTTGCCGAAACCGTTACATTTGCGGTTATGGTAAAAGTTGCGCTATTTCCGGCAACAGTTAGATTTTCCGGTTCCGGGTTTACAGTAATTGTGTCAAGTTTGAAGCCTGTTGCAGGCACTGCGGTTATGGTAACTGTTTCGCCTGTCTCAGCCTTTTTTTTGTCGGTGCTGATAGTACCGCCGGATTCAGGGTGGATAAGAGCAATGGTCAATAACGGTTCATTATTATCATCAATAAAACTTGCTGTAACCCAAACATCTGCGGCTGGCATTTTGAAAGTCCTAATCCCGCCAGATCCAGAATCCAGGGCAACAGGATTATCGATAGTATTTACTGTAAAGCTGTCAAAGCGGAAACCTGTACCGGCTGCAGCGGTTAGTGTAATTTCTTCCCCTGCTTCTGCTTCTAACGGACTTGCAGCAATAGCGCCGCCTTCCCCCTGTATCACCGTAATAGAATACTGTGTGGCTTTGGTTTTTTGTTTTGGCTCATTAGGACATGCGTTGAACAGCGTCAAGCTGCCAATTAATAAAATAACCATCGCAGTAAAACCGGATACATTCATCTTTTTCATTTTTAATGCCTCTAAATATTTATTTTCCTTAAGGGAATGATTACATATTAATTTTTTTTCCAAAACATGTCAAGTTTTAAGAAAATCTTTTCGAATTTTGTCCAGGGCAAAATGAATGTCATCGGTATATTTATTTACGATGCTGTTTAGGTTGTCGGGATATAAGCCTTCCGGTTTTAAAAGTTCATAGGCCTCGATTCCCAGAACTTCGGCTATTTTTACCATTGTTCCGGGCGAAGCCCATTTTTTCCCATTTTCCATGTCATTTACAAAATTGGAGGAAATACATGCGCCCTTTGCCAAATCCATCTGCGATAAACGTTTTTTATGCCGATATTTTTTAATGTTTGCGCTAAAGATCTGGCGAATTTCAATCTCTGTCATATAATTATTTAATCACCGTTGAATTCTTGCAGATCCGCCTTTGGCAAGAGCTTCCACTTGATCCAAACTTACCATTGAAGTATCGCCTGGAGTGCTTGTAAGCAGCGCTCCATGCGCCCAGCCAAGCCGCAATGCTTCCTCGGGGCTTTTATCGTTTAACAAGCCGTAGAACAGGCCCGATGCAAAACCGTCGCCGCC
>WRNF01000265.1 GCA_009776715.1 Treponema sp.
AGTCAAGCAGATATCCGGACTCCGGCGTTGCGGTTAAGGTAACCGTGTCTCCAGCTTTGGCTTTATCAACATCGGCTGTAATCTCGCCGTCTTCTATGGCCGGATCAATGGTAATGTCAAATTCAAAATCGGCATCGATAGAAAAAGAAGCCGTTACCGTTACGGCTTCTGCAGGCATATTGAAGGTCAGTTCATTTCCGGTCCCGTTTACCGCAGGGGATGCTCCATTATCTCCCTCTACCGTAATGCCGTCAAAAATATAACCGCGATCCGGAGTTGCGGTTATAACGACAGTGGCTCCTTCGTATGCTTCATCCCTTCCGTCAGCATCAATTATGCCGCCTGTTCCTTGAACCAGCGTAATTGAGTAATATTCAGTTAATTCCGAAATAAATGAAGCTGTAACAAAGACATTTTCGCCTGGCATGGTAAAGAGCCATGTATCGTCCGAGCCGGAAACATTGACGGAATCATTTGAATCTTCGCCTGTTACCACAGGCTTAAAGTCCAGTTTATAATTAGGAGACGGCGTTACTGTCAGAGTTATCTGCTGGGTTTCTTTGGCTTTATTAATGCTGGAAGTAATTACGCCGTTCTCCAGATCCGGGTCGATGATAATGTCAAAATCCGGGGCATTGTCGTCTAAAAATTCTGCCGACACAACCACATTGAACTTTGGCATTATGAATGTATTGCCGCTTACAGTAACTTTCGTATTGGTATCTGTGTCTTTCCAAACGTTAAATTTGTTAAGCGAGTATCCAGTAGCCGGCTTAGGAGTAATGGTTATGGTATCGCCTTCTTTTGCCTTCGTTTTTGAGACTTCAACAGTCCCGTTTTGAATGGCGGTATCAATTTTTACCTCATATTCAACTACCTTAGGTTTTGGCTTGCCGCTGCTGCAGCCAAACACTACAAGGCTGCCAAGCAGCAGAATGGCAATCACGGCATATGCCGGATAGATTCGTTTCTTCATATTGTCCTCCAAATGTAAATGTATAGAATTGTATTTGCCATAAAAACAGCGCATACAAATCCGGCAGATGCCATTAAAAGGGCATCTACCGGTATTTTTACTCTAATGTTTATTATATCACTGTTGATTAAAAAAAACAACTAAATTTAACAAAAAATTAAAATTTCAGCGACATTAAGATATTGCCAAAATTAACTAAGCCTCCGTTTCCTCTGCCTCTTGCATCGGTAGTAAAACCGCTGAAATCGAACACGTTGATGTCATTGTTGCTGGTAATTCCTAAGGCCGCCTGCAATTCCAGCCTTGCGGTAATGTTAAAAGTAAGCCCAAGGAACAAGGTGGTACTAGCGGAATCAAGGGCGTTCCTTGTTTCAATAATCCTTCTGGTTGGATCGGGATCCTCTTTACCGTCTAAATACTCATGTTTATCCCAAAGATAGTGATTAATTTTAAAAA
The DNA here is from genome assembly GCA_009776715.1 of Treponema sp. The sequence continues at coordinate 1,433 of WRNF01000265.1, forward strand.
CACGCAACTGTCCGCCAGCATTCAGAAAAAGCCTGGAGGGAACAATCGCCCACTGTAAGGCCAAATTAAACACAGGCATATATTCATTTTCGATATTTTTTTTATCCTCGCCGTGTTTTTCCAACGAACCGTCATTGCTGCCCGCTTTTATTTTATAAAACGTTTCTTTTATTGTATGAAACGACATTGCCATACCTAACTTACCGGTTAGAGCCAGCCTTTCTCCCGACCAACTGGCGGCAATGGCAGGAAATAGAGAATTTATGATTTCAGTTTTATCTGCAAACTGGGATTCATTATAAACCCATCCCCCTCTTATTTTTTTAATATGATACCTGCCGGCAGCATCAGAGTAACTGTACTCATTGTTATAGAAGTACACCTTTATACCGTAATCAACATCAAAACCGAGACTGAAATCATTTACCTTCGTAAAGGTAATGCCGCCCAGGCCCAAGTCTATGCCCGGGGCAAAATAATTGTTCATTGAATAAATTCTCATTCCCGGAGTAGAAAAGTCAATAGTGCTTGGATCGTTAGGATCGGGATTGGAACTGACAAACAATTCCCTTTTTTCATTTTCACGGTTAAAGTCAAGGTCAATATTTACCTGGGGCTTTATGCCTATGCCTGGTATTAGATCCCTTGTCATTCCCCATGTTAGTCCAGGATTAATATGGCCTTTTTCCTGCAGCAAACTTTTAATAAAGGTAAAGTCGGCAATGGAGTTCCCAATCGCAAAATCTGTTTGTTTATTTGTTTGATAATTCGATGCGTAATAAAGTTTAAACCCCATATCAGCAAGGCCAATAAGGACAGCAGCTTCATTTCTTAGGAGAGAATCTCCAGACAGCGGATAAGGGTCCGAACTGAAAACTTTCCAGGTTTTACCGTAGGCTTTCTGTTTCGAATAATTATAAATATGGTCATTAGTTCTGCCTATCTTGCCAAATTGCAGCCATCCGTTTCCCCTGTAAGCCAGGCCGGCATATACATTGCCGAAACGTGCGGCAAAACCAAGCTGCGCCAATTGGCTGCTTTCTAATGAAGTGTCTCCTTGGTATTTATAAGAAACAGATCCCCACCATTTAGTAAAGTCCATGTTGGCATAATTGCGCACAGACATAAAATAGTCCGCGTCGCTTTCAAATATTCCCAGCGTAACATCGCTCTGGGGTGAGCTTGTATTAAACCCGGGAGCCGCGTATATTTTCCCCGCAAACAAGGCCAGGACCAGGGCTGCCGCTATCGGCAGCTTTCTGTTTTTCTTTTTCATAGAATGGCTCCTTCGCGGTGAGGCTAGAATTTAACTGTCACCATAATTTTGGAGAAAACGGCTAAACCGGCGGCTGTACCAGTGTTGAACACGTTAATATTATTAGAAGAGATGTCAACGCCGCTCATTGCCTGCACTCCCAGGTTTACTGTGGGGTAAAAAGTAAAGCCAAGCATTAATCTGGTTAAGGCCCCGTCAAAAAAGCTATTGGTTGCTTTAACCGTATCGCCGACCTTGCCGTTACTGACATAGGTATCAATGGTTAATTTATCAACGCCCAAGCCGCCCTCGCCAAAAAAGCTAATACCGCTGCCGGCATTCAGGTAGAATTTTTCTGGAACAATACCCCATTTTAAACCCAGGTTAAGAGTGGGCGCAAATGAAAACCCAAAGACCTTGGTATCCGCGCCGTCCCATAATTGGTCTGAAGCGCTTAATAATAGCCCCCTGTTCCTTCTGCCGCTAAAGCCAAATTCAAAACCAAGTTCTGCCGATAGTTCCAGCTTTTCCCCTGACCAGCCGGCGTATAAATACGGGGTAAGCCAATGTGCATTATAACTTACATCATATCTCCCAGCAAACGGATCCGCGGGATCAGTGATCAGCTTTCCTTTGAAAGACACAATGTCGCCGCCGGGGGTGAGGGTATATTTATTTCCGAAAGTTTTCAAATTTAAGGTATACCATACGTCAATGCCGAAATCAAAACCGTTTTGGTTAAAAAAGGAAAAGTAGCCAGACGCTGCGGTAAAACCTAGCGTAAATTCGTTATTTGAGTGATCTATATCATCTCCGCTGCCGGTATCAGATATTCGATAATCACGGAAAAAATCCAGATCAATATAAACATGGGGCTGTAGGCCCCTTCCGGGAATAAGTTCTCTTGCCATTCCCCAGGCGATTTCTGGGTTGATTGATCCATATTCATCCTTGTAGGTAACATAGCTAGTATAGGAACCAAGAGACCCAACATTAAAATCATCTCTTTTGAAGGACCGATAGCTATGAACATAAGAAATCCTAAAACCCATGTCTGCAACGCCTAAAAGCAAAGAAGCTTCGTTATGCGGTTCTCCAGGATAATTTGAGACCTCAATGTCCCATGGATTTCTATAAACCCTCTTGCCGTCTTCTTCATAGTAGGTTTGTTCCCTCCACTGAGCAAATGTATTTCCGCCGTAATATGCACCTAAATACAGGCCGCCTAACCGGGTGGCAAAACCAAGCTGCATCATATTTGTGGTCAGAGATTTAAACTCGGTCTGAAATGAGACTGCACCGA
>WRNF01000266.1 GCA_009776715.1 Treponema sp.
CATCGCGTCCGGCAATGATATAGCCCAGGCTGTCCTTTCCTCTTTTTCCAAAAGGAACCATTGCCCTTTTCCCCGCCGCCGCCTCTCCCTTTTCGTCAATACGGTAGGTGAAGGCCCGATTTGCCGGAATGTCAAAAACCAGGTCAAAGAAAAGCGGCGCCATATCAGCCTGTTTCCGCAGCGGCCTGTGTCAGCGCTGAACGCAGCAGTTTAAGATCCTCCCAGGCCGGGCGCTTCAGGTCTTCGTTCCTGAGCAGGGCGCTCGGGTGATAGGTGGCAATAAACGGGATTGATCTGCCGCCGGAATAAAAACTGATAATTTTCCCCCGCAGCTTTCCAATCGGTTCAGTGGTCTTTAACAGAGTCTGAGCGGCTATTCTGCCCGCGCAGAGAATGAACCGGGGGTTGAGAATCTGTATCTGCCTTTCCAGAAAATAAGCGCAGGCGGCAGTCTCCTCCGGCTGAGGGTCGCGGTTTCCCGGCGGCCGGCATTTTATTACATTTGCGATAAAACAGTTGTTTTCCCGTGAAAGCCCGATTGAGGCAAGCATCTTGTCGAGAAGCTGCCCGGCTTTTCCGACAAAAGGCCTGCCTGTGGCGTCCTCGTCGGCGCCGGGCCCTTCTCCGATTACCATTACCAGAGGGCTGCGCGCTCCTTCGCCGGGCACGGCGTTTTTTCTGGTTGCGCAGAGCCGGCACGAATCGCATCCCCTAACCTCGGCGGCAATTGCCTCAAGGCTTTCAACCGGAGATGGGTCATCGGAAAAACTGCATTCGATTTCCCTATCCAGATAGCCGTTCCCGGTAACAGCGGCGGCCATATCCAGAAAACGCGCCAGATCTTTTTTATCAGCGACTGTCATAATGATTATTCAATCTGAAGATAGGCCGGAAAGCAAGGGGCCGCAGAGCCAATCGGGGCAAAAAAAGGCCGTGCAGGAAAACTTAAAAAAGATTTTCCTGCACGGCCCCGCGGAACATCCCGAGCGCCGAAACACGCTCAGGATCATGCCGGGCTTAACCCTGCACCGGTATTTGCCGTGATTCGCCGGCAAATTTCCGGTACGGGACCCCACCCCAAGCCCGGTGGTTTTGCCCAAGGGCATGGCTCAAGGAGCGCGGCTTATGGCGCCGCGGAAATTTTTCCTCCCCCCATTTTGTTGATTTCCCGTATAAATTCGTCCGGCGTTTCAAAATGCCTGTAAACAGAGGCAAATCTGATATATGCCACCTTGTCAATGGCGCTTAACCTTTCAAGAATAAGATCCCCAATAACCCGCGAGTTAATCTCCCTGCTGTCCTTGCCGGCAATCGCCGTTTCATCTTCAATTTCATTGACAAGGCTTTCAATCTGCATCCGGGATACGGGGCGTTTTTCCAGCGCCCTTTCTATGCCCCTCTGGATTTTTTCCCTGTCAAAAGGTTCCCGTCGATTGTCTTTTTTTATTACCATGAACTGGTTATCTTCAGTACGTTCGTAACTGGTAAAACGGTATCCGCAGCGTTCACATTCCCTTCGCCGCCGTATGGCCTCTCCGTTTGCAAGCGTCCGGGATTCTATTACCTTGTCGTCAATACTGCCGCAATGCGGGCATCTCATATTGTGTTACCCCTGCCAGCTTACCCTATATATAGCGCGCCATATCTGGGGTATGCCTGTCCTTTCATAGTGTCCCATATATGGCGGTATTGTCAAGTATAATACGCTATAGAAAGGGCACCTTCGGCAAAAAAGTGAAAATTTATCCGTAAACGCTAAAATTCAAACATTGAAAAAATATCCCCTACAGTTTTTGTGGCGGAGCGAGCCTGAGGAGAAGCCGGTATGGGCGAACGGAACCCGAGCCCTTTAGCGGCGAAGCGTAAAGATACCTGTTAGGCGCTGGTTTTTCTGCTTCTATATGTTCTAATTGAAACAATAATTATGCCAAGTATTAGAATAATAACAGTATATATCCAAAAACGTATTTGGTTTGCGTTTTTATCCATAACAAGTGTCGGAAAAATAACAGCAAAACCATTGGCTATTCCATGTGCAACAAGCCCAGATAATAACCGATTTGAAGACAGCTCTATTATCCAGGAAAAGATATATGAGTATCCTATTGTCATAAATGTAAATGCAATAAAATTCATATACACTTGAGTGGTTCCTGGTATGAACCACAAAGGTATATGCCAAATTGACCATATAATTCCCAATATTAGTGAACCCATTATTAAACCGTATTTTTTTTCAAGAAATGGCAATATGTATCCTCTCCAGCCAATTTCTTCTTGTCCTCCCCCCATAAAGATCATAAGCAGTAAATATACCGGGAAAATATAAATTGGAATAAATGATGGTATTCTGTTTTCTCCAAAGAATTCCGGAATAATCCATGCTGTAAAATAGGCACCGCCCAAAATAAAAAACATGGAAATCCATGCTTTCCAGCCAAATTTTATGGAAATAAATTTCTTGCAATATTCTTTTACTGCTCCTTTTCCATTTATAGTATACAATGAAAAAAATGCACCTGCTGCCGGTCCCAATGCTCCCATTAAACTTATGGGAAGAGCAATTAATAAATTAGAAACATCAATTTCAATAATTCTAAAGTTTATTAAAAGCGCTATAGGTACTAAAATTCCCCATGACCATAAAAATGTTACAATAAAAAACCGAATTGGTATTTTATTTTCCATAAAAACCTCCAAAATATTTACATTTTAATGATATGTTTATTCTGTAATGTATGTAACACTTTTATATTTTATTTCATATTTTATTTGTTTAGTCAAGTGAGCTTTTTTCAAAAACAGAAATTTGGAAAAATCCTCAAGTATTATTATTTTTAAAACTTGAGGCTTTTTCAAAACATCAGTTTTTGAAAAAGCAACCTTAGATTTAGATGAAAAACCTGTTTTAGACGGTTTTTCCAAGGCCATTTTCAAAACTAACCGAGTTTTGAAAATGGTTCACTTAGTAAAGAATGGAATCACATCCTCCCGAAAATATGGTTCCTGATTAGACCAGAACATATAATTAACTCTAAGAAAATCTTTAGCGAAAGCATAGAGCAACGGTACAATATTATTTCTGTTCAAAATTACTGTATTGTCCCCTGTGCGTCCAATGAAATTTCCATCTTGGACGGCAATTCCAATAGGAACACTGTATATACTCTCATGCATCATTGCCAAGGCATGATTAAGCTGAGCTCTTCTTTCAACCATTAAATCTGGAGCTCCTAAACCTACGCCTATTTCTGCACCATACTGATATATGGAACGCAGGTATCCATAATCATCCCAGGGCAACCATTCTCCGGGCATAAAATTTGCATACTGCATGGTGACAGACCTGGGAAACGCTCTTTTTAATGCCAACATATTTACTTTAATCGCAGACATATAAAGCTCAGGGGAAAAGGATGGATCATATTCGCTTGAAACTCCAATAGAAGTCTCTTGGAGATTAATCCCTTCTATATTGCCATCAAAAATTTTACCCAGAGCATTTAGAAGAGCGGCAAAGCGCTCCTGGACTTTTGCGTTCCACCTTTTCGCAACCCATCCTTCAGGCGTTCCGTTATCATCTCGCTGATATATGGCTCCGCCATCATATTTCTGAGTCAAAAGATATTCAGGAACGCTTACAATATTTGCATTAAAAGTTGCATCCTGCAATTGAATAAACAGTTTTTTACCCCGTCCCCGCAGATAATTATAATCCTCCTGTATCATTGAGAAATCATATTGACCTTTTCTTGGTTCAATACTTCTCCATAGATACATTATTTGAGCTCCCTCAAAATAGGGTATATTCAAAAAAGGATGGTTCACCATTGATTCCCTATCACGAGCAAAATATACATAAGGGAACCTCTAAAAACTCTTGACAATGTTAGGTGAAAATGCTTAACTGAATATATGAAACAGAAAGGATTTTTTGACGAAAATGACAGGCT
>WRNF01000267.1 GCA_009776715.1 Treponema sp.
CGCGGATAAAAGAAATAACCGCTTCAATTACCGGCAGGGAACGCAATCCATATATAAAAGCCAAAAAAATATACGATTGGATATTGCAGGAAGAATTTTTATGGCAGCAGCAGGCTGACGAAGACATTTTTTCAATGCTGGAAACAAAGCAGGCAGATCCATACCTTGCTGTTTTACTGTACTGCTCCATGCTTCGAAGCGCCGGCATTCCCTGTTTGCCCATAGCCGGAGTACGCAATCCATATATAAAAGCCAAAAAAATATACGATTGGATATTGCAGGAAGAATTTTTATGGCAGCAGCAGGCTGACGAAGATATTTTTTCAATGCTGGAAACAAAACAGGCAGATCCATACCTTGCTGTTTTACTGTACTGCTCCATGCTTCGAAGCGCCGGCATTCCTTGTTTGCCCATAGCCGGAGTGATGGTGAATAATAACCAGCAAAGCATCAATCACTACTGGGCGGAATTTTGGCTTGACGGGTTTGGCTGGGTTCCNGTTGACCCNGCAATGGGCGCCGGCGCAGTCCCTGCATTGCATAATTCCGCGCAGGATNCGGCAGACTATTATTTCGGCAATACCGACTGCCGCCGCATTGCNTTTTCGCGGGGCATTACAACCCTTTCGCCGATGGATTCCCGCGGCCGTGTGCTGGCAAGGAANCGGTCATACTCCCTGCAAAATTTTTGGGAAGAAGTTATTGGCGGCATAGAAAGTTATTCAAGCCTGTGGGGAGACATAACAATAACCGGAATTTATTCCCAGTGAGGCATCGCGGATTAGAGGAAGAGGTGGCTTTTTTCAAAACTTTGTTTTGAAAAAAGTTTTTTAAGGAATGGCTGTGAGGCTCGGCTGAGGTCAAAAATACCAAAGCAAGCGGCCTGCTGGGGATAAATAACCTTAGCTTATTGGCAATAATAGAGAATTGTCAAACTTCATTTCTTCCTTAGCCGTTCTTTAATTGCATTGAGCAAATTATCCGATAAGGCTTTGTCCTCATCCTCGCTGATGGGCTGATGTGTTTGAATAAGGCCGCCGGGAATTTCCTGCAAAAACGGAGAGGGCGTGCATTCGTCTGCGCTTTGCAAATAGCGGCGGTTTTTGCATGCGCTGATGTATAATTTTTCCTGAGCGCGGGTAATGGCAACGTAAAACAAGCGCCTTTCCTCTTCAAAAGCCTCCAAGCCATTGAAAGACTGGCCGGTAAAACCGCTGGCTGTTTCATTATCTTCATCAATTGCTTTTTTATGAGGGATTAGCCCATCCTCGGCCCCTGCGATAAAAACTACCGGGAACTCAAGCCCCTTGGCGGAATGAATGGTCATAAGGCTTACCTTTCCGTCTGTGTCTGCCTCGCCGTCGTCTTTGGTTATAAGGCTTATCCTGTTCAGCCATGCGTAAAGGCCGCGGTCCATGGTGTCCGGATCGCGTTCCCAGTTTTCCATCATTCTGATAAATTTTTCGATATTGTTAAATTTCCATTTGGCTTTTTTGTCTTCCTTTCCGTGTTCCCTAAGCAGATACGCCCAGTAGTCAATTGCGTCAACCAGTTCCCTTGTTTTTTGCGAGAGCAGCCAGGGGCTGCCTTTTTCGCTTTTTTGTTCAAGAATTGCATCTTTATAAGTTTCTATAAGGCGCGCAAATTCTTCAAGTTCTGTCAGTGTTTTTTTATCGCTGAACAAAACCTGCTGGCCTTCGCTGCGGGCATGGTTTAAGCGCATTATTGCATCCCAGATGCAGGCATTGTTTTTTTTTGCAATTTCACCTAATGCCGCAACGGTCGTTTTGCCAATGCCCCTTGCCGGCATATTAATTATCCGCAGCAAACTAATGTCGTCATACGGGTTTGCAATAACTCTTAGGTAAGAAATTATGTCCTTAATTTCTTTTCGTTGAAAAAAACTTGTTCCGCCCGAAACAATATAGGGAATATTTTCCGCAAGAAAAGCCTCTTCTATGTTTCCTGCAAGGGAATTGGTTCTGGTTAACACGCCAAAATTATGGTATTGAAATGAATGGCTGTAGACCTGCATTTGTATCTGCGATGCAATAAATTCAGCTTCCGCCCTTTCGTCTTCAGGAAAAATTAATGTTATTGGTTTTCCTTCATTTTTGCCGGACCACAGTTTTTTTTCTTTTCGGCCTGAATTATGCGCAATTACGCCGTTAGCTGCTTCCAGTATTGTTGACGTTGAACGGTAATTTTGTTCCAGCTTTATTTCTTTTACCTTCCCAAAATCTTTTTCAAACAGCAAAAAATTGCGGTAATTTGCGCCGCGCCAGGAATAAATTGACTGGTCATCGTCTCCAACGGCGCACACATTCGGCCTATTGCCATTTTTCGTTTGCTCCTTTTCGCTTAATGCCAATATCCGCATAAGTTTGTACTGTATGAGGCTTGTATCCTGAAATTCATCTACCATGATATAACGAAAGCGGCTTTGGTATTTTTCCAAAATTGCAGGGTTTTGCTGAAAAAGTTCCAGCGGCAGAACAAGCAGATCGTCAAAATCAACGGCGTTATATGCTTTTAAGCCCTGCTGGTATTCTTCATATACCGGCTGCATGGCTGCATCTTCTTCAGTCCATTCGCACAGGCCGGTTTTAATATTTGAAAAAAACTGCCCCAATGCATACAGGTTTATTTTTTTTGATGAAAGGCGGCATTCTATTAGGCTTTCTTTCAATAGAGTCATTTTATCGCTTTCGTCATATACTGAAAAATTTTTCCGGTATCCAAGATGTTCCGCTTCATTTTTAATAACCGACAGGCCGAAAGAATGAAAGGTGCTTACGGTAAGGTTTTGCAGTTTTTTGCCGGTAAGCTGTTTCACTCTTGTTTCCATTTCCTTTGCCGCTTTATTGGTAAAAGTTAATGCAAGAATTGAATGCTGGGGGATTCCTTTTTCAAGCATGTGTGCAATGCGGTAAGTAATGACCCTGGTTTTGCCTGAACCGGCGCCGGCAATGATCAGTACAGGCCCTTCAATGCTTGTTACCGCCTGTAGTTGCGGTTCGTTAAGCGCGCTATTTAAAAATAATTTTGACAATTTAACACCTTTATTTGTTGTGGTTAGGCTACCCACAACTGAATAGTTACTTATTTTCTACAATAATTTCCAGTATTTTTGCAATTGCCATTCCTGCTTTTGCCCTGTGGCTGATTTTATTTTTTTCCGCTTCGGGCAGTTCGGCAACAGTACATCTGTAAGTGGGAAGAAATAAAACAGGGTCGTATCCAAATCCGCCGCATCCTGCGGCATTTTCCGGGCTTTTGACAATTTCGCCTTCGCATATATCCTGCGCAAGGAAAAAACGGTCAGGAGAAAACAACAGCGCCATGGCGCAGACAAAACGTGCGGCCCTGCAAACATTGTTTCCCAATTCGTCAAGAAGCAAAACATTACGTTCCGAAGAACTGAGCTTTTCATTATTTGGCTCCATTCCTTTTCCCGCGTACCGTGCGGAAAAAATTCCCGGCCTTCCGTCAAGCGCATCCACACATAAGCCGGAATCATCGGCAATGACCGGATCGCCTGAAACATACAACTGCGGTCGGCTTCCTTCCAGAATCCGGTACAGTTCCCTTGCCTTAATAAGGGCATTTTCAAAAAAACTTCCGCCGCTTTCATCGGGATTAAAATCTATTCCCGCATCCTGCGGCATGAGCAGTTCGAATGAGCATCCTTTGGTCTTCAAAATTGCGGCAAGCTCGTTTTTTTTGTGAAGGTTCCCAGATGCAAACCAAATTTTCATATACTGCTCCTCATTTTTTTGCCATGAACCATCACGGACTTGTTGTATGTATCGTATCTTAAAATTTTAACACAGATCAGATGCTTGGACAATATTAAATAACATTTTAAAATAACAATTGTGCAGTAATTAAAAATTTAACCACGAACCACACAAACTGTCCAAAAAAAAAGAAGGAAAATACCAC
>WRNF01000268.1 GCA_009776715.1 Treponema sp.
CCACGGATTTTTTATTTTATTTTTAAATTCTGTATAAACTCGATGATTATTCTTGGTTTCAGTCCTAGAAATCTATATTCCTCTGTGTAAATCTGTGTAAATCCGTGCTAATCCGTGTTATATTGAATATTCGGCCCAAGTTACCAAAGAGTTGGTTCGCTGCGGAGCTGTCTGCCTGTCCGCACAGGCAGGCGCGGAATTTAATTGTTAATTTAACGTTCGTTTACATATGCTGCAGCCTAAAACATGGACATGAGAACGGCGGCGGGGGCGTTCGAATAAGCGCGCAACCAGTATATCGTTGCAGCCAAGCAATGCGCCGCAGACAGGGCAGCTTCGTTCCATGTATCCGTCAATGCAATGCATGCATCCGCGAATGTGCATGGGGCGGTCCCTTCCGCCGGTTATGGAAGGAAAAGCCAGCGTGCTCACCAGATCGCCCTTTTCCAGTTTTGACGAGCAAATAGGGCAAACCTGCGGATCGCCGGGAGCGGCAAGCGGGTTCCGCGGTTTTTGCTTTATAGGCTGGCTTTTCCGGTGCTGGGCAAAAGCCGGCAGTTTCCCTGCAAACAGGCGGTACCCAAACCAAAACAGTGCGGCGCTTATGGTAATTAAAACTAAAATCTGTAAATAATCCCCCATGATTTTATTCTCGAAACAAACTATAATTAAGACATGGCTATATTATACATTATCGGCACTCCCATCGGAAATTTGGGTGATATAAGTTTTAGGGCGGCGGAATTATTAAAAACTGCGGATCTGGTTGCCTGCGAAGACACCCGGCGGACGCTTAAACTCCTAAACCATCTTGGGATAAAAAAAACGCTGTTATCCTGCCGTTCCCAAAACGAAGAGGCGGCGGCGAAAAAAGTGATCTCTGCCCTTGAACTGGGTTTAACGGCAGCGTATGTCAGCGATGCGGGAACTCCGGCATTAAGCGACCCCGGCGCGGTTCTGGTAAGAATGGCTGCCGCCGCAGGGCATAAGGTTATTCCCGTGCCAGGCCCTTGCGCTTTTGCAACTTTGCTCAGTGTTGCGGGCGGCATGGACAAAACGGTTATTTTCGAGGGGTTTTTATCGCCCAAACAAGGCCGCAGGCGGTCGCGGCTTCTTGAGTTAATGGCACTGCAGGCGGCAATTATTCTCTATGAATCTCCCTTCCGCATACTCAAGCTCATTAAAGATATTGCCGAAATTGATAAGGAACGGTATATTTGCATAGGCCGGGAAATGACAAAAGTGTACGAAGAATACCTGCGGGGAACTGCGGGGGAAATTCTTGCCGGTTTTTTAGCAAAAGAGGAAGAAAAAGGCAGTAATCAAATAAAAGGCGAATTTTCGGTGTTTATTTCTGGTAATTATTTAAAATAAGATATAAACTATATACAGAAAGTTGCCGATAAATATTATAGGTAGGTTATTATGATGATCGGAAGAATAGGACAACTAGACCCCATTCAACTGGCAAATGCGCCCGGAAAGAGTGAGATGTTTAAGGAGGGGAACAAGACTGATTCTATTAGCCTTTCTCCTGAAGCAAAAGAGAAGGCAGAAGTGTATCAGGTGGTAGAGCTGATTAAAGCAGCCCCAAACCTGAATGATGCCCAAATCGCTGCGCTTCGCGAGAAGATCAACGATCCTGCGTACATAAACGAAAGGACCATCAGTGCTACGGCAGATAGAATTATGGACGCTTTTGGGCTCTAAAGCTGGGAAATGAAGGGAAAATAAACCTCAAGGAACGATAGTTCCAAGAACAGTAGTTCCAAAAGACTGTGGTTCAGTAAACTGTAGTTCATGGAATCATTGTTCCGCAACTAATAGCAGAACAACTTTTTGGGTCGTATGCAACCCGGAATAGTTAGTTCTGCTTTTTAAATTTACAGGAGTATAAAAACCTGAATATAAATTTAAACTCCTATTGAAAATTATTTTTAAAACGGTATAATAAAGGAAGCTGCCTTCTGCAATTGTTTATGCCGGTTAGGAATATGCCCCGGCATGTAGGCAAGAGGCAGGGAAGCGGCAGCTAAAATACTGGCGTTTGCCGCGAAAGAGAGTATGAAAGTAAGATGAATAGCATTGAAGTAAGCCTTTTAAGGCCAGGAATGATTTTCTCTGAGGCAGTGTATATTGACGAGAACAATATCCTTGTTCCTGCCGGCATCATTATCCGTCAAAAGGATATTGATAAATTAAAGGCATGGGGAATTACAACAGTGCAGTCCAGCGGCACTCCCGGTTTTAGCGGTACAGACAGCAAAGGGGAAAACAACAGTGAAATTACCCCCGTGGAAGGTTTTAGCAAACTGAATTATATCAGCTCCTTTTCTGAAGTAACAGAAAATAAAAACGCATTTAATATTTATATGTCGCTGGTAGAACGAATGAATATGGTATTCCTAAGAATATCAAAAGGGGAAAAAAATCTTGACAGCCGGATTGTAAATGCAATTGGCGTTCAGTTGCTTCAGACATTCAGAAGTGAACGAAACAGGTTTATTGGCTTTATTTTGGGTTCTTCGGTAAAAGGGTTTGACATGGCAAAAAGCTCGGTAAATATTGCCATACTGTCCGCTTTGATCGCCCAGGAATTGAAATTTCCTCATCATAAGTTATTAAATTTAATAATTGGGGCATTACTGCATGATGCCGGAATGCTTAGGCTGCCCAAAGAAATTATAGAGAAGCAAGGAGGATTATCTGAAGAAGAACGAACACGGATTCGCAGCCACCCGCTTTTTAGCCAGCGGATAGTGGTAAAAGAATTAACTTATCCTGATGAGGTTGGAGACATTGTCCTTCAGCACCATGAACGCTGGGACGGCAACGGTTACCCCTTTCATTTTAACGGCGAAAAAATCGATATAGGCGCCAGAATTGTTACCATCGCCGATGCTTTTGAAGCCATGGTGAGTTTTAAGCCCTACCGGAATCCTATTATCGGCAATCAGGCAATGAAAAACCTGCTGGCCGATAATTCCAGCCGTTTTGATCCGGAAACCCTTAAAATATTCATAATGACCATGGGAATTTACCCTATCGGCTCCATTGTCCAGCTTAATAACGGTGCAATAGCCAGAGTTTCTGACATCCAGGCAAGCGCTCCTTTACGCCCAAAGGTTCAAATTCTTATTAATGAATTAAAAAATGTTATTGGAGATCAGGAAACTTATTACATTGACCTGCTTGCTGAAAAAAATCTGTATATTACAAAAACAATGGATCAAAAAGAACTGTCAGAGATGGTATGAACAGAGCCGGGCTGGGCAAAGAAGGGGAAAAACGGGCAGTAGAAGCGGTTAAAGCAGCAGGCATGTGCATAATTGCGCAGAATTTCAGGTCGCAGTGGGGAGAAATAGACATAATTGCCTTGGATAAAGATATCCTTGTGTTTATTGAAGTAAAGGCATGGTCGGTTTACGGCATTGAAAACCTCTCTTACAGCATCAATCAAAAAAAACAAAACAGGATAATAGAAACAGCTAAGTATTTTCTCTCTATCAATCGAAAATATAATGGGAGAGCAATTCGTTTCGATGTGGTTTTTATTGGAAAAGAAGAGGTTACCCACCTTGCATCAGCCTTTATGGAGAGTGTATGATGATAATGGAACGAACTGTTAGTTCCGATAGAATAGAGCAATTGCGAAAACGCATAAACGATAAAGACTATGTGTATGCGGCAATTCAGCGGATAGCTTTGGTACTAAGCAATGAGTTGTCGGATTCATCGCATTACGGAGGAAATAATTGTGAGCGGCAGAGAAAAAGACGGAGATAGGGGAACCCGGCGAAAAGCATATAAAGAAAACAAGCAATCGCAAAACCAAAATTCTCAAAAAAGCGGAACCAGAAAAAAAACAGCTTATTCGCTGCAAAACCAAGAAAAATTTGAAAAAAAGAAAGGTTCCTTGCATG
>WRNF01000269.1 GCA_009776715.1 Treponema sp.
TTATTGACGAATGGAGCGAGTGTCGCGACCGTGCTTGCACGGGCATGACCGAGCGAATGAGGAAACGAAGGGTTTAATACCTCGCAGCTCTGCTGCGGAAAGCCGCCATAGGCGGCTGGTGCAGGGCTCTGCCCTGCGGTATAATACCCTTTATCAGAAGGATTATTATATAAAGGAATGGAGGCAAGCGATAAGGGCGCTTGAGCGGCAACTGCTGTATGCGGATACACTTTTGCAAGAACAGTTTCGTATGCAAGACGAAGATCATCCAACTGAATTTCGGCAGCTTGCATTGTATCGGCTGTTTTTTCAATTATGCGGAATACCGGAATGTCAATGGTAAAAGCTGCAATCTGCGCAGATCCGGCTTTTTCAATAATTTCTTTAATTTGAGGGTTTGCGGCATATTCATTTCCGTCTATTTCAATCAGGACGGAACCCTGTTTTGCCGAAGAAGCAGCGGCATTATGCGTCATTTCCGCACCGGTGTTGTTGCCGAAAGCCATTAACGCAAGGCTTACCGCAGCGCCGCCTGCACCGACAGGATACGCTGACCTGATGCATCCTGTTGCGCCTAACGAAGCAATAGCATCCATGTTTGCCTTAAAAACATCCCATTCATCACTTTTGTCCGTTTCCGGCTGTTCAAGAAGAAGCACGACGTTCCCGGCCTTACCGCAGAGAGCGCCTGAGCGAATAGAAGCCGCAGGAGCGCATCCTGCGGCAAAGGCCAGAAGAGACGGCGGCACAGTGATGCTCATATCATTGTCAGGATCGTCATAATTGCCCGACATGGAATCCTTGCCGCCTATGGCCGGAATTCCCAGGGCAAGCTGGGCTTCAAGCGCCCCAAGCAGGGCTGCGGCGGGCAGGCCCCAGGTTTCAGGCGATACCGTGCGGGGAAAATATTCCTGCAAACTTAAGCGCGCCCTGCGGTAATCCCCTCCAAGGCAAACAAATTTTGCAACCGCCTCGCGGACATTGGCTTTTGCGCCTTTGTACGGGTTTTTTTCCATTAAATCGGGATCATAGCCAAAGGTTAAAAGGCTCGCTGTTTTACTTTCTTTGTCAAGAGAGGGCAGCAATGCCGCCATGCCGCATTCAGGGGTTCCCTGCAAGGCCCCTCCCCAGGGAAAAAGCACGGAAGCCGAGCCGGCTGAGCCGTCAAAGCGCTCCTGCAAACCGCGCCGGCTGCAGAAACGAAGGGACATAAGCTCATTTTTAAGGCTGACGATCAAGTCTTTTGCAGAACATTGTTGTGCATCGTCTGCTTTTTCAAACACGGCGGGCAGTAAGGCTTGCGCATAACGGCGGGCACCGTTTGTATTGAGAAATGATCTTGAAAGCTCTATTATTGTTTTGCCCCGCCATTTCATTCTTAAAACAGCATTGTCAAGGTTTCCGTCATCTCCCTGAGTGATAGTTGCAATCACTACCGCATCCAAATTTTCGTCTGCGGCAAGTTTNATAAATGCATCCGCNTTATCCGATGAAATNACCACCGCCATCCGTTCCTGCGATTCGGAAATTGCCAGTTCAAGGCCGTCCAGNCCTGCATACTTTGCCGGCACTTTGTCAAGATCAATGTCGATACCGGCGGCAAGTTCGCCTACCGCCACCGAAACGCCGCCGGCACCGAAATCATTGCAGCGCTTGATAAGTTTAGCTGCGGCCGGGTTGCGGAACAAGCGGACTATTTTCCGTTCTTCTACCGCATTGCCTTTTTGCACTTCGGCGCTGGCACCCTGCACTGATTCGCTTGACTGTGTTTTTGAGGAACTGGTTGCGCCTCCAATGCCGTCTCTGCCGGTTTTTCCGCCGACAAGCAAAACCAGATCGCCGAGGACAGGTTCCTCTCTGCAAACCCATGCGGCGGGGGCAGCGGCAATTAAGGCTCCCAATTCCATTCGTTTTGCCAAAAAACCGCTGTGGTAAAATTCCGCCACCTGCCCGGCAGGCAGGCCAATCTGGTTTCCGTAAGATGAATACCCTGCCGCCGCTTCACGGCAAATCTTAATCTGCGGCAGTTTACCGGGCAAAGTGTCCGCAAGGCTTGTGCGGGGATCGCCTGAGCCTGTTATGCGCATCGCCTGATGCACATAAGCCCTCCCCGAAAGCGGGTCGCGGATTCCTCCGCCAAGGCAGGTTGCCGCCCCGCCGAAAGGCTCTATCTCGGTAGGGTGGTTATGCGTCTCATTTTTAAACAGCAGAAGCCAGGGTTCAATGGCAGCATTGCCCGATGCATCCAAAAATTCAGCATCAATTTTAATTGAACAGGCATTTATCTCTTTTGACACATCAACATCATCGGTAAGTCCCCGTTTATTTAATACCTTCGCCCCGATAACCGCCATATCCATTAATGACATGGGATGATTTTTATCTTGCGCATCGCCGTATGCTTCTACACGGGCAGCTTTATACATAACAAGCGCTTCGGTCAAAGCAGGGGAAAGAGGGCCGCCGCCAATCTCTATTTTTTCAAGGATTGTGTTAAAAGTGGTATGGCGGCAATGATCCGACCAGTAGGTGTCAAGCACCTTAATCTCTGCCAGCGTTGGATCGCGACCGATGGAAGAAAACCATTGGCAGCAGGAGCGGAGATCGTCAAGATTCATCGCAAGGGCATAATTGCCCAGTATTTCCTTCAGCCCTTCATCGTTAGACGCAATGAAACCGTCCAGAACAGGTATATCGCCGGGATTATTTTCTGTTTCATCAAAATTGTCGGGAACTGCCGCATCTGCTTCTTTTGAATCTACCGGATTAATAAGGTATTTTTTTACAGCGTTAAGCGCAGAATCTGAGACAGGGACATCTCCCGGAGTTAGAATATACACAACAGCCGAACGAACGGCGGACTTACAGTCCGCGGACTTATAGTCCGTGGCCTTTATGTCTGCAGAATCACAACCTGCTTGCACTTCAATGCATTGTTTTACGAAATCGGCCCGCTGATTGTACTGGCCGGGAAGATATTCTGCAGAAAAACAAATATCGCCTTTTTCCGACGGCGGATATTCCAGAAAATAAAAATTGTCTGTCTGCGGCTCTGTCAACACTTTTTGAACCGCTTCATTAAACTGCGCTTGCGTTAAACCGATTACGTCATANCGGTTTAAAATGCGCAAATTGTTAATTTCTTTTATTTCCGGATACTGAATACCAAGAAAATCCGCCAGGTCTGATTTTAGCAGTTGCGCTTCGGTGTCAAAGCCCTGCTTTTTTTCTACATAAACTCTCTGTACTTTCATGGAAACAGTGTATTGAAAAAAAACACAAAAGTAAATGTAGGATTACGGCAGTTGACAACATAAACATTTTCCGGCAAATTTAAACTATGGTCCTGTAGCTCAGTGGATAGAGCGGCCGCCTCCTAAGCGGCAGGTCGGCCGTCCGATTCGGCCCAGGATCACATTTCACTTAAATATTTCCAATACCTTTTCGGCATAAAACTTTTTTGCAGTTTCGGGTTTGCCCTGGTTTCGTTGTTTATGGCAGAATGATATTGCTTCCAGAGCTGTTCCCATTTGCCCTGAGATGCCGGTAACTCAACTGAATAATTTTCGCTGCAGCCGGAAAATTCGAGATTTTGTCCCGAAATGCAGCGCAGGCAAAGGCTGCGTTTTTTATCAATAACAGCCCATGCGTTTTTTCCAAACCGGTCTTTGAAATGAGGTCCCAGTGCCGGCAGAATAAAATGATCAGGTTCGCAATAGGCGGTATACACAGAATTTTCGTCCGGGCAAAAACGCAATAATCCCAGCATACGGTGAATTTCATGCCACGTTTTATACGCAGCCGCCTGAACCGCAAGAACATCGGGATTGCCCCGGTCTGCGGCAGCCTGTTCCGCGGCCTGCCGCCCGGCAAGCATTGCCTCGGCTCCAAGAGCC
>WRNF01000270.1 GCA_009776715.1 Treponema sp.
CGAAGAGGACGGCATGAGAGCAGCCGAGCTTGAAGAGGAATTTGCCGAATTAGGCGGATGGGAAGCAGAGGCACAGGCGGGGCAGCTTCTTTCCGGGCTTGGGCTTGATGAAGAAGATCACGGCAAGTTGATGGCGGAATTGGACGAATCCAAAAAAGTAAGGGTTTTGCTGGCACAGGCATTATTCGGTAATCCGGACATACTGCTGCTTGACGAACCGACTAACGGGCTTGATCTTGAATCAATCGCATGGCTCGAAGATTTTCTTATTGATTTTCCCAATACCTTAATTGTAGTATCCCACGATCGCCATTTCCTTAACTCGGTTTGCACCCATGTCTGCGATATTGATTACGGAAGAATAACGCCCTATTCCGGCAACTATGATTTTTGGTATCAGATGAGTCAAATACTTCAGCGCCAGGCACGGGAGCAATTAAAAAAACGGGAAGACAAAGCAAAAGAGCTAAAGGAATTTATTCAGCGGTTTTCGTCTAACGCCAGCAAAAGCCGTCAGGCAACCAGCCGCAAGAAAGTGCTGGAAAAACTTGATCTGGACAATGTTCCGGTAACCAGCCGGAAATTCCCCTACGCCGGATTCAAACCGGAAAAGGAAATTGGAAACAATGTGTTAAAAGCGGAAAAGCTGAATTATGTTTTTGAAGATACTGTGCTTCTGAAAGATTTTTCGTTCGAGGTAAACAAAGGCGATAAAATTGCCTTTGTGGGAGTTGAGCATGCTTCAAAGAGCGCGTTATTTGACATACTTGCCGGTGAAAAAAAAGCCCAAAGCGGAGATTTTTTATGGGGGCAGACCATTAAGTTTTCATATTTTCCAAAAGAAAATTCCGGTTATTTTAATACCGATATTTCCATAATCGATTGGCTTAGGCAGTATTCTCCCGATGAAGATGAAACATATATTCGCAGCTTTCTTGGCCGCATGCTTTTTTCGGGCGATGAAGCCTTAAAGCCGGCAAACGTGCTTTCCGGCGGGGAAAAAGTCCGCTGCATGCTGTCAAAAATGATGCTTTCCGGCGCAAATGTTTTAATCCTGGACGAGCCGACCAATCACCTTGACCTTGAAGCAATAACGGCGTTAAATAACGGCCTTACCGCTTTTCCCGGCGTTATTCTGTTTAATTCCCATGACCACGAGTTTATTAATTCTATTGCCAATAGAATTATCGAAATTTTGCCTCAGGCGGGAATAGGGGCGGGAATAAGGGCAAATAAAGAAGCAAATGTAAAGACAATATCATTCATAGACCGCATGATGCAGTTTGATGATTATCTTGCCGATAAACCGGTAAAGGAATTACGCTTCGCCGCTTATCAAAATGGGTCCCGTCTGAAGATATAAGGTAATTGCTATTTCAAGTTCAGTGGGGTCTTAAAACCAGATAATACGAAGGAAGGGGTATTAAAACACTGCTGATAATTTTTTTGCATATTATACTGACAAATGATCTTTAAAAAAAACGTAAAAGATACTATATTCATATTATGAGTCATTATTTTAACCGGGATTTATCATGGCTGGATTTTAATGAGCGGGTGCTCGATGAGGGGATGCGAAAAGATATGCCCTTNTTTGAACGTTTNCGTTTTATTTCCATTGTTTCATCCAATTTTGATGAATTTTTTATGGTACGTGTTGCCACAATAAAAAGCGCTCTTCAGTCTGGGCTGGGGAATGATCCTTCGGGCCTTAGCCCTGCTGACCAATTAAAAAAAATATCCGAAAAGGTTCATCAAATAAATAAAAAAGTGGTTGACTGTCTTGAAACAGAGATTTTCCCCGGTTTTGCGGAAGGCGGGTTAGTGATGGTGCGTCCCGATGCATATACACTTGAACAAATGGATTTTCTGGAATCGTATTTTATAAAGCAAATATATCCTGTTCTTACGCCATTGCGAATAGAGGAAGATAAACCATTACCATTTTTTGAAAGCCGCGGAATAAATGCCGCTTTTTTATTATATCCGGAAAACGAACTGGATTTTGAAGAAAAAAAAATTGTGATGGTACAAATCCCAAAATCAATAGGCCGCATTGTCTGGCTTCCTGCACAGGACAACAAGCTGTTTTGGACACTCCTTGAAGACATTGTGCTAACATGGGGGGCCTATTTTTTCCCCGGGTACAAGGCAGAGCAAAGCTTATTGTTTAAGATCAACCGAGACGCTGATTTCCCTGTGGATGAACAGAGAGACGAAGATTTTGTTGAAGCAATGAGCGAGGTCATTGAAAGCAGGGAAAAGTCGAAACCAGTGCGAATGGTGCACACATCCGGCAGCACAAAACTTTGTGAAGCGCTTGCAAAACGGTTTTCTCTAGGAACAGACGATCTGTATGCATTTGATCAGCCCTTTAATTTAAGCGGTCTTTTGGAATTAACCAGTATTGCCGGTTATGAGCATTTTCAGGAAAAGGCATGGAAGATACACCCCGCTCCCGGTTTTTCTGATGATGAAATAATTTGGGATCGCCTAAGCCAGGGCGATGTTTTGCTCCATTTCCCCTACCAGTCATTTAATCCGGTGGTGCGTTTTTTTCAGGAAGCGGCTAAAGACCCGCAGGTTATTTCCATCAAGACAACCTTGTACCGAACCGGCGGCAATGCAGGAACCCCGCAAGCAGTATCCCCCATAGTTCGGGCCTTGGAACAAGCTGCGTTAAATGGTAAACACGTTACAGCNCTTGTGGAACTTAAAGCACGTTTTGACGAAGAACGTAATATTTCCTGGGCAAACAGGCTGGAAAAAGCCGGGGTAATAGTGGTGTATGGGCTTTCCCGCTTAAAGGTACATTCAAAAATTACCCTGATATTGCGCCGCCAGCATGATAAAATAAAACGTTATGTGCATCTTTCCACTGGAAATTACAATGACAAAACTGCTAAACTTTACGAAGACATCTGTTTGTTTACCTGCCGTGAAGACATTGCTTACGATGCAGGATTGCTCTTTAATATGATAACCGGTTATTCTTTGCGTCAGTCCATGCTCAGGCTGTCGGTTTCGCCTCACGGCATAAAAACAAAGTTACTGGAACTTATTAAACGTGAAGCAAACCGTTCAGCACAGCAATACTCCGGTAAAATTATGTTCAAATGCAATTCTTTAACCGATATTGACATTATCAATGCTCTGTACAAAGCTTCCTGTGCCGGAGTAAAAATAATGTTATGCGTCAGAGGAATATGCGCTCTGGTTCCCGGCCTTCCTGATTTATCTGAAAATATCCAGGTTATAAGCGTCATTGACCGTTACCTTGAACATTCGCGAATATATTATTTTGCCAACGGCGGTGCAGATGAATTATTTCTTTCCAGTGCCGATCTTATGCCTCGTAACCTTGAACGCCGAATTGAAGTTATGTTTCCGATTCAGGATGAAAAGCTCCGTTCTGTGCTGCTTAATAAACTAAACGCTTATTTTCTTGACAATTGCCATGCCAGGGTTCTTAATTCTCAAGGCACATGGAAACTCCTTTCCCCACAGGCGAATGAAGCAAAATTCCGCGTGCAAAAAGAAATGCTTTCCCGCGCTGCAAGTGAGGCGGACAGCCCCAGTCCGGTAAAACAGGAGTTCATTGTACGGCGCAGTTCGCCGGCTGAACAATGAAACAGTTGGCTTGTTCGTTAATTCGGAAGCCCCTGCTCCGCCTTCGCTGCGAACCAACTCTTTGGTAACTTGTGAAGCTTTAGTTAAAAGGCCACGGATTAGCACGGATTTCCACGGATTAGCACAGATTATTTTAAAATTTTAATTCTTGAGTCCTCTCCGAAAAGTATAATTCGCATTATTTTCTCTAAAAGCAGTATCCGTAAGTCCTTGCTATATAAGGATTTACAAAATTGCTCATTAAGCATTTTAAGCAAA
>WRNF01000271.1 GCA_009776715.1 Treponema sp.
ACAGATTTTCCACGGATTTACACTGATTAATCAGAATTAATTAAAAATCCGTGTGAATCCGTTTAATCCGTGAAAATCCGTGTGCATTTGACATCCAATGCCACCAAGTGCGGCTTTAGTTTGAAGTTAGAGACAAGAACCCCTAAATAATGATAAACTGTAAATAAGGGGCATAGTATGAAAAAAAGGGCGCTTATAAGCGTTTATAATAAAAACGGCATTTTGGAACTGGCATCTTTTTTAAACGAAGCCGGATGGGAAATTATTTCAACAGGCGGCACGGCAAAATATTTAAAGGAAAACGGTATTACTGTGGAAGATGTATCTTCGGTAACCGGTTTTTCAGAATGCCTTGACGGCAGGGTAAAAACCTTGCATCCTGCAATTCATGCCGGCCTTCTGGCCCGCCGCAAAGAGAAAAACCATATAGAAACACTGCAATCTCTGGGATTTTCAACCATTGATTTGGCCTGCGTGAACCTGTATCCGTTTTTTGAAAAAGCACAGTCCGGCGGCTCTCTGGATGAAACAATAGAATTTATTGACATTGGGGGGCCAACTATGCTGCGTTCGGCGGCAAAAAATTTCAATGACGTTATTGTTCTTAGCGATCCTTCAGATTATTCCCAGCTTATCCATTATCTTAAAGAAGATAATGTCCCCGCTGAATTTTTGAAAAAGCTGGCAGGAAAGGCCTTTAGCCTTACATCNGCGTATGATGCCGCNATTGCCCGTTATNTGCTAGAAGAAGATTTCCCTGAATATTGGCCAATGCCNTTGCAGAAAAAAAAGGACCTGCGTTACGGCGAAAACAGCCATCAAGCGGCTTCGCTGTATCTTAAACCCGATTCCGGCGGAGTNTTTAGCAGTCTTGAACAACTGCACGGAAAAGAAATGGGCTACAATAATTTAAGGGATTTAGACTTGGCATGGAAGGCTGCCTGCGCATTCGGGTTTTCCGCATCCCTTCCCTTTGGCAGCAGCGAAATACAGCAGTTGCTTCACGGGGCAGCAGATGCAGTATCCGCAGCAAAAGCCTGTTGTGTTGCAGTGAAACATAATTCTCCCTGCGGAATTGCTCTGGGAAACACACTGCTTGAAGCCTACGAAAAAACTTTTGCCTGCGATCCCATGTCCATTTATGGCGGCATTGTTGCCTGTAACGTAATGGTCGATACGGCAACTGCGGGTAGATTGGGCGAACTGTTTCTTGAAATTGTTGCGGCGCCGGACTTTGAACAGGATGCCCTGGAAATTCTTATGCAAAAAAAGAATCTTCGCATAATAAAACTGACAAAGGCCCCCTCAGAAAAATTTGAATGTGTTTCGGTTGACGGAGGCCTCTTGGTTCAAAGATGCGACAGCAAGTTAATTGAAAAATGGGAAACAGTAACAAAAGCCAAACCTTCGGAGGAAGATATGCGCGACATGGTATTTGGAATGAGAGCCGTTTCCTTCGTAAAGTCAAATGCAATTATTATTGCAAAAGACGAAGCCGCTGTAGGCATTGGCGGCGGGGATGTAAACAGAATCTGGCCGACAATACAATCGCTGGAAAGAAGCGCCCAGGTGATACGAAAAGCCGCAGAAACGGGAAATATTCCCTGGAAAGATGCCTCCCCTGCCCGCGTGCTTGCTTCCGATGCCTTTTTCCCCTTTGCAGACTGCGTGGAGGCTGCCGCCGCCGCCGGGATTAAAGCAATCATTCAACCCGGCGGCTCAATGAACGACCGGCTTTCGATAGAAGCCTGCGACAAATACGGCATATCAATGGTGCTAACCGGCACAAGGCACTTTAAACATTAGGCTCATGCAAATTTACTGCAAAAACAGAAAATGAATACCCTGAAGTGATTTACTGTGAGGCTCGGCTGAGGCAAACCTGCCCGCTTAATAGGGATTGTCATTCCTCTGCTGTGCCGTAGTTTGCTATTAAGCGGTCAGTTTGCCTCATCCACTCAAGTTCCCTATTATTGGGTATTCATTTTCTGCAATTGCTGTAAGCCTGCTTTCGCTGGTTGGGGGAAAGCAGTAGCTTTTTCATCGTAGATGAAAAAGCTGTTATATAGGGCTCTTGCAAATTTACTGCAAAATCAGAAAAACGCATACCCTGAAGTGATTTACTGTGAGGCTCGGCTGAGGCAAACCTGCCCGCTTAATAGGGAATTTTATTCCGCTGCTGTGCCTAACCTTGCTATTAAGCGGTCAGTTTGCCTCATCCACTCAAGTTCCCAATTATTGGGTATGCGTTTTTCTGCAATTGCTGTAAGCCTGTATTCGCTGACAGAGAAAAGGGGAAGAGGCTGCTTTTTAACTTTTCTTCCTGACAACCAGGCTCATTTCTTAGGTTTTTTGTAATTTTCACGTATTGAGTGCATTATAATGAAATATCAATGAATATATATTGGCAAATAGTGATATATCATGTATTGTTTAATTGGGTTTTTTAGCTTCCAAAAATAACGGATAGAGAAAATTATGGGAAACTTGTTTCAGAATTCTGAATACTATGTTCCTAATACTGTTGTTTTTCATTAATTAATGAAGGCGGTTAATCGCATGGGTATTATTCTTCTTATCGTACTGGCTATTCTGGTGATATATCTGATTCCTCGTATCAGGAAATGGGCACGTACCAAACATTGCCCAAATTGCGGAAAATGGTTTTGTCTTAATTTTCAAAGATTTGCAGTAACAGATAGGGTTGTAGGCTATAACCGAAAGAATTCAGGCTGGGGGCATATTGGCAGTTTAATAAAGGGCGGGTTTTTCTTTAACCGCGGAGGCACAAGAGAAGACCCGTTTATCAGAGAATGGGGCGAGGCGCACTACACTTGCCGTTCTTGTGGGGGTACTGTTACCCTTTACAATGTGAGACGAGATAAATAGAGGCTCTTGCAAAACTATAGTAAGGCAAACAATGAATACCCAGAGCCATGCAAGCATGGCTAAGTATGTTACTATGAGGCTCGTCAGAGGCCAAAAAAACCATGCAAGCACGGTTTTTTTACCTCATGGAGGTAGTTGCTATCGTAACATCTAGAAACTCAAGTTCCCCATTTCTGGGTATTCATTGTTTGCAATTACTTCAGTGTTGCATCACTGACGGTTATGGTAAAGGCAGCTCTTGCAAAAGCAGAGTTTTGCAAGAGCTTTAATTGAGAGGAGATAAAAATGAGCGAAAAATTATCGGAATTTACAGGAAATGTAAAATGTGAAAAATGCGGACATGTTTTTCATAAAGGGTTAAAAGGCCAGAGGCCTTCTTGCCCAAAGTGCGGGGGGAAACTTCTTGTAAAAGCTATAGATAATACTCTGTTAGAGCGCGATTAAAAGGGGCTGCTTCAAACAGTTACCATTCATAATGGCAATCGTAACAATACCGTATATTGTTTTCTATGCTGGTATTGGTACTGCCGCATTTAGGGCATGTCCCGCCTGTTGCGCATCTAATTAATCTAAAAAGTTTTAATAACATATTTTACTCCTTACGTTGTTTGTTGTTTGTTGTTTGTATGGAAATTATATTATATACATTCCAAGTTTTGCAAGAGGGCGCAATGTAACAATAAAATTGGAATTTTTTTAGGGTATTATTTGATTTTAAAAAGAGTGAAAATGATTTACGGTGCTGTTTTTAAAAGTTCTCATTAGATTGAGGATAGCTTTGCACTGTTCATGATTTAAATTATCAATTAATTGAACAAGCTCATGCGCTTCCCGAAAGTGTTTTTTCTGCGTTTTTTCAAGGTTTAAGCTACCGCCGATAACCAGATATTCAACCGAAACCCTCAAAGCCTGGGCAATTTTTACGGCAGCCTCAACGGAAGGGACTGTTGCCCTGGCTCCCAGATAGCAATCCAGTGTTGCAACAGGGATGCCTGT
>WRNF01000272.1 GCA_009776715.1 Treponema sp.
CTGGACCATACCGCAGAGGTTCTTACATTGTTTGTAACAACCAGCCGTTCATTTTCAAGGAGCCGTGTATATTCCGTGTTAAGCAATAAATCAAAATCTTCCTGAATGGTAAATTCTTCGGTCCTGGCATTATAACAGGAAAGGCTTTGCAAGGCATTTATCTCTTTTCTTACAAGCCATGTCCCGATACGGCTGGCATTCAGGGTGCGGCAGCCCTCCCTTAAAATAATGTCAACGGCATCCTTNAAAACCCCGGCGGAAATTGCCGGCGATTTGGTTATTTCCGCCAATGTGCCGCTCAATTTATTTGCATATTCAAAACTGATCTTCATGTTGCGTTTTTGTACGCTTTTCATGGATACAATTGTTGTGAAAATAAGAATGAAAATAATCAAAAAACCGGTGCCGAATATCCAGGGCCTTTGCGCCTCTGTCAGCATTAAGCGGTAATCATAAGTCCGGCGCAGCCAATGCCCGGAAATTGTTTCGGTGTCAATTAAGGCAAGGGCTTTATCGATGATTGAACACAAAACGGGTTGATCTTTATTCAGCCCGAATGTAGATTCAAAGTGATTATCAAAAACAACATTGGCCTTATATCCTGGAAGTTCCTGATAATGCGTCAATTGGAGAAGCATGTTATTTTTATTCATTACCATGTCAACCGTGCCGTCCACTAAGGCTTTAAGTGCGGCCTCTGTGCTTTCGAACTCAATGGTGTTTTTGTGATCGGGAAACCATCGGTGAAACAATTCGGTGTGGGCAAGGCCTTTGGTTAATCCCACTTTCACGGATAAAATGTCCTGAATATTGATATTGGGATAATCTGCCCTGGATATAAGCGCGGATTGATCTATCCAAAAGGTGTTTTCCGGCCATAAAAAGCGGTTTTCCCGTTCCGGCGTGCGGATCAATTCAGAAATAATAAAAACTTCTCCGCTTTCAAGTTTATTAAGCAATTCAGCCCATTCCGTATTTTTATCATGAGCAACATGAAATTTAAGCCCCGTTAGCGATTCTATTTCTTTTAAAATGTCAAAACATAGGCCCTGCCATTCATTTATATGGATGCTGTAAAAACTAACCGGGTAATTGTCGTATTCCGCCGCAAAAGGCACTATTGGGTTGGCTTTTATAAAAGCAAGTTCCTCCCTGCTAAATTGCATTAACAGTTTGTGCCTTAAATATTCCTGGTACCCCTGGTTATACAGTTCGCCTAAATATTTATTGGCGCCGTTTTCCAGCATTTTTTGCACAATGGAGATAACCGGAATTAATTCGGGGTTTTGCGTTGTAAGGGAAACCGGAGTATATATCAGCGGCAAAAAAACCGTTGCGGTAACATCGCCGTATGCATCAAAAACAGCTTCTGCCGTGCTTTCGGCAATAAGAGCGTCAATTTCCCCGTTTTTTAAAAGTTCATATGCATCAATATATTCCGATACATACCTAAGTTCAAATTCTTCACTTACACTGTTCAAAACCTTCTCGGCAGTCGTTGTTCCCTCAAGCAGCGCATACCGGGGCAGGCCTGTTTTCCTAATTTCCGAAAGCGGCTCGCTTCCCCTAAGCCGTATGTATTTTACGGTGCGCTGGGCTATTGTCTCGGTCATATAATATATTTGCAGGCGCTCTTCGCTCGCCGTAAGAGTGCCGGTAAAGTCAATTGTACCGCTTTTTAAACCTTCAATCAAATTAGCCCATGTAAAATGCTCAAGTTGAAACGGAATTCCAAATACGCCAGAGAGCCATTCGCAAAAAAGGGCGGCATATCCCCTTATTTCGCCGTTTATATTGATATATGCCTCGGTGTTCGGCATCATTCCAAAAGAAAATGACTTTCTTTGCGCCAGTAAAACTTCAATTGCTTTAATTTCATCCTCTGTAACGCCGGGAATGTCCCGAAATGAAATATTTTCAATGGATGAACCTAATTGTTTTTCAGAAGGTTTTGCGCATTCAATAAAAAAAAACAGAATCAAAGCAGAAAAACTTATGTATATGTAGGGTTTTATTTTTCGCATAAAAGCCTTCTTTAATAATGTGCCGAAACACGGCATTTTAATGAACATTTTAACATATTTTATCATTTTTAATCATGTTTTGCAAGAGCCTTGTAATAGAGAGAATAATTGCAAAATTTTCAAAGCTATATTGACATATTGTACTAGTACATATACAATTGTATTAGATGAATAGTACAACAATGGTAAGGCGGAGAAAAAAAACAAAACCGTCTAAAGCGCTGTTATCTGGTTTTGTAAGAGAAATCAAATTTTTTCTTGACTCTGCAACCGGAGTACCAATTTACCGGCAGATTATTCAGCAAATAGAATACGCCATTCTGTCTGGACGGATACGTTACGGCGACCGTTTGCCAACCATCCGTTCCTTAGCAGTAGAATTAAAAACGAATCCAAATACTATTGCCAAGGCATACAATGAATTGGAAATTCGGGGGATTCTGACAACCCTGGTTGGAAGAGGCACATTTATCTCTAATAAAAAACCTGAAAAGGCAGAGAATAGTTTTAACCGAAAAATTAATGTAATGCTTACCAGGTTTATTCATGAGATGCATGATTTAGGAATTGATAAAAAGGAATTAATTGAGTTAATTACTTTATCTAGAGATAACGAGGGTTAAATGTATATAGCTGTCCTTGTCAATTAAACTGGGAAAGATTTTTCTCCAGCTCGTTTTTATATTCTTCGTTAATTCTGGCTTCGGCTTTGCGAATAGCTCGCTGCTCGGCTTCTGGATAGTTAGCATGCCCTTCTCTATCATTGATGCTATAGGCAGGAAATACCCCTTGCCTGGTACTCATTTGAATAAAATTTGCGGTAATTTCATAGCGTGCAAACTTATATTGCTGAGACAAATTCACTTCTGATAATGACAAAGTTACTTCCAGAGTATAGGGAGAATTATTATCGCCTGTTCTGAAACCAACACTGCCTAGCGCCCTGGCAAAAGCTTTTTGAATTCTTTCTTCTTTATCAAATTGACTGCCTCTTACCAGTGCCACCCTGACCGGAATAGCCCGAACAATATTATTTGCCTCAATTAAGTATTCATTTTCCGACTTTAGGCCAGCCGGAACACTGCCGCTGCCGCCAACATATCTTAATACATTTATGCAGGAGTCAATATCTTTTGCCAGCACAGCCGCAAATTTGTAACGTCTGTATCCGTCAATGCTGTTCAAATTGGGCAAATTCAAAGCTTCTCGTATATCCTGTGATAAGCGCGCAATTATATCATTATATATATCTATGGTCCTGGCTTTATTCATTACAGCCAGAGCGTAGTATTCTGTTCCTCTGTCATTTTGCCACATCTCTGTTATTTCGCAGCCAGCCAAAATGCCTTCTGCGCTTGCGGTTATTCTTCTGTCGCTGCTTACCGTTTCGTTCCAGTTTGTTCTGCCGCCCACAGTTGACTGCTGAAACATTTCTGCGATGATTGATTCATCGGCAAGCCTTATTCCAAAAATACCAAGAAGGTTTGCCCTTGCTTTATACTGTGAATCTTCGGCAGTTTTGCCGTCTCCCGCTGCTGCGACATACTGGCTGTCGGGATACAGGGTACCCGGTTTGGTAACCCACACTGGATATATGCCGGCAGACAACGATAAATGAATCTACATAAATCTGCATGGGAATCAATTAATCTTCTGGTTTTGCATTAAATTTGAAAGATAAATTTCGCCGGTAAATTTTGCCCAGCATACTTGTTAAAAAAAACAATAACAGGTATAATTTTTAATTAATGCAGAATAGTAATGTTCAAGTATGCTTTTTGTTAGTTTGGGAAACAGCATAAAAAATAAGCATTCAAGGAGAATAGCCTGTGAAAAAAAACATATATTTATTTATAGCAA
>WRNF01000273.1 GCA_009776715.1 Treponema sp.
CACATACAGTACCTTATATCAAATAAAGTTGACCGGATTTTTTTCCCCCAGGTGAACCGCCTGCCGCTGGAAACCTCTGAACGTTTCTGTACTTTTACCTGTCCGGTGCTGAAAGGATACCCTCTGTCCATCCGCTGCTCCGACAATCCCGAAGAAAAACACAATATTCCATTTGACACGCCTATATTTCACTGGTTTGAAAAAAGGGATCAGGACTTTCAAATTTGCCGCTTTATGAAAGAAACGTTTAACATCCGCAAATCTGACGTGCTTTCCGCAATACAACAGGGAGAAGACGCCCTTGCAAATTTTAACCGCAGCCTTGTTGAACAAGGCGAAAAAATTATTAATGATGTTGAAAGAAACGGCAATTTTGCAGTGGTTATCGCCGGAAGGCATTACCAGTATGACAATCTTGTAAACCACAATCTGTCGCGGTACTTTACCGGAATGGGAATACCGGTGCTGACAGTGGATTCGCTTCCTAATCTGGATAAAGTGCAACTGGGAAAATCACGGATAGAAATTACCATTAACAACCATGCCAGGCTGCTTTCCGGCGCAATCATTGCCGCAGAGCATCCTGCGCTGGAGTATGTTGACATTTTCAGTTTTGGCTGCGGGCACGATGCCCTGTACACCGATGAAATTGTACGCATAATGGACGAAATTTCCGGTAAATCGCCCCTCATTTTAAAAATGGACGAAAGTGAAATAGCAGGCCCTTTGCGCATACGGGTACGTTCCTTCATTGAAACCGTTCAAATACGCCGGAAAAATAAAACATTTAACGTAAAGCCGCTGGGCGATCCATACCCGGTTAAGCTGCAAAAATCCGGGCGCAAGGAAAAAATTCTTTTGGTTCCCAATGTAAGCAGGGCTTTCTGCCTTATTTTAAGCGGCGCTCTTGCCAATGAAGGCTATCGGACAGAACCCCTGCCAATGGGCGGAGCGGAAGCAATAAAAATGGGAAAAAAATATGTGCATAACGACATGTGCCTGCCTGCGCAGGTTGTTATCGGCGAGGCCCTCTGCGCCCTAAAAAGCGGCAAGTATGATCTTGACTCAGTAGTTATGGGAACGGCGAAGGTTATGTGCGACTGCCGCCTTGCCAATTACATGGTCCTTGCCAGAAAAGCCCTTGACGAAGCAGGCTTTTCCCAGGTGCCCATTATTACCACCGATATGCTGGATACCAAAAAAGCCCATCCCGGAATGCGTTTTACCCCGCTTACTTATGCCAAAGTGGTCTGGGGCATAGTGCAGGCGGATACGCTGGAATTTTTGCGGCGCAAGATACGGCCTTATGAACTTAACAAGGGAGAAACAGATAAAATTGTTGAAAATGCCTTTGTTGAAATTTCAAACGGATTGGCAAAAGGCGGTATTCCCGGTTCACTAAAACCTTTTAAAAAAGCCATTAACGATATTTGCGCAATTCCCTACGACAGGTCTAGTCCAAGAGAGCCGGTTTTTATTCAGGGTGAATACCTGTTAACCTTTCATCCCGGTTCCAACCAGGAAATTGAACGGTATCTGGAAAAAAACGGCATGGAGGTGATTTTTCCCAGTATGCACGGTATTTACCGCCATCTGTTTTTGCAGCATACCATAGCCGAAATGAAAGAGTTCAAGGTGCGCCATCCGTTATACGACAGGATATTCGCCATTATGGGCAACAAATACATGAATTTCGCAGTGGCTTATGCCGAAAAAATTGCCTCAAAGCATCCGCTGTTTCACCCCGACCTGCGTCTTGAAGAAGCCGCAAAACTCAGCGATTCACTAATACATCATTCAATACTGTCAGGCGAATCCTTTTTATTGTCTGCAGATATTCTGCATTATGCCTCAAAAGGCGTGCGTTCTTTTATAATACTCCAGCCCTTCGGCTGCCTGCCAAACCATATTTGCGGGCGCGGCGTAATCAAAAAAATAAAGGAACTGCACCCCGACATTCAGATTCTGCCCCTGGACTACGATCCCGATGTAAGTTTCGCCAACATTGAAAACCGCCTGCAAATGTTAATCTTAAATGCAAGGTATTTAAAGAGACCCATTTGACTTAAATTTAATATTATTATATTATATCACAATGAGAAAACTAGGAACTAAAAATAAAAAGAAAAATGCTGCATTGGTAATAATTCTTGCAGTATTTACGGTTATTGGCCTGCTGCATTTTATCGGAGCTTTTCAATATCTGGAAAACATGTCTTACGATCTGCGTGTAAGGCAATTTGCCGCTCCTACCCCGGCATCTGATGAAATAATCGTTATCCTGCTGGATCAGGACAGTTTAGACTGGGCACAGGAAGAAAGGGGCTGGGGATGGCCATGGCCGCGTCAGGCTTATGCTGAAATGCTTGATTTTATGAATCTGGGTGAAGCCAATTCCTTTGCTTTTGACGTTATCTACTCGGAACCTTCAATTTACAGAAATTCAAAGCAAGATGTAATTGTTGATGCAGCAATGAATGACCTTAAGACTGCTGTAACAGCAATAACGGAAGACCGTTTAACGGAAGACCGTTTTACAGAAAAAGATGCCGAAACAGCAGTGCCATTGATCAATAATGTAATAGATTCTCTCCATGAATTAAACAATCAGGAAGATGATGCTTCTTTTGTTAGGGCACAAACAGAATACGGAAGGGCAATACAGGGAGTTTTATTCAGCACACGTTCCGGGAGCGCTTATTCATGGCCTGACGGTCTTGAAACACCGGTTTTTGAAGCAGATAAAGAGAGCTTTGGAGATTTTTTGCAGCAATTTGGACTTGGCGCAAACGAAACAACATTGGACAAGGCGGTGTTTCCTATCAAAGAATTAAGAGAATCTGCCGGCGCGCTTGGCTCTATAACGGGAATCCCTGATTCTGACGGTGTTATCAGGCGGCTGCGTTTATTCACTTTTTTTGACAATAAGGCAGTGCCCGCGCTGGGCGCCGCATCGCTGCTTGTTTCTGGAAGCAGTCCTAACATCACTTTTAATCCCAAAACCAGCAGCATCCAATGGGATGATTTTTCCATTCCAGTTGATAAAAACGGCACAAGCCTGCTTCGTTACCGCGGCCGTTTAGACAATTATTACCCTTATTCAATTAAAGAAATATTGTTAAGCGCCGAGGCGGTAAAAAAAGGAGAAGAATCTTTTTTATATCCGGAAGATTTTACCGGACGTTTTGTATTTTTCGGTTTTTATGCCGAAGGCTTATACGATATTTTCAGCACCCCGATATCGTCAGTGTATCCGGGCATGGGTGTGCATATCACTATGCTGGATAATATTTTAATGGGAGATTTTATTAGGGAAAGCGAGGAATGGCTTAATATTATAATTCTTTTTTTTGCAGTAAGTATAACAATTCTTCTTTGCATTTTTACCAGCCGTATATATATTTCCGTTGGTGGAATGCTTATAGCAGTTGCCGGTGTAGTTTTTGCAGCGTTTGCTGCGTATAATACAGGCAGTCTTTGGCTGCCTATGGTCGTTCATATAGCAGGAATTATTACCGCTTTTATCAGTGCTACCATTTACAATTTTGTTACCGAAGGCAGCCAAAAACGTTTTATTAAATCTGCGTTCAGTCAGTATCTGTCGCCTAAGGTAATTGATCGTATAATTGCCGATCCTTCCCAATTAAAGCTGGGAGGCGAAAAACGGGAAATGACGGCTATTTTTACCGATGTCCGCAGTTTTTCAACCATATCCGAAGCATTAGGCGATCCGCAAAAACTGGTAGAGCTGTTAAACCATTACCTGACACGGATGAGTAACATTGTGCTTGAAAATCAGGGTACCATTGATAAATACGAAGGCGATGCAATAATTGCATTTTTTGGCGCTCCNGTGCATATGGAAAACCATGCCAGC
>WRNF01000274.1 GCA_009776715.1 Treponema sp.
AAGACTTCTTTTGCCCTGCAGGCCGGATCCCGCATAATGCCTATATTGTGCAGATCGGATGTATCCAGCAATAATACAGCGGCCTGTTCAGGCAGAAATCTATGTTCAACCGCATTCCAATGTTCAACTATGCCATGCGGATCCATGCATTTAAAATGTTCCGGTACGGGGCTTGCATTGATAATTTTAAATTTTTTCTCTTTTTGTTTAAGAATATCCGTAAAAACCATCTGCGCCCCAAGACCGTCCGCATCCGCAGGATCATGAGTAGTTAATATAAAAAAATCATATCGTTCAATGAACGTTAATAATTTGTCAATCATGGCAACCTGAAAAAATACTTGGAGCCTGTCGGACTTGTGGAATTTTGCGGTAAATAACCGCCGGCTAATAGCCGCAAATTCTCCGATAAACGGGACTCCTTACGGAGTTTGCAGAGTAAAAAATGCTTAAAAACGGTGTTTTTTCGCATTTTTTTCATCAGAAAAGGCAATCGGACTAAAGTCCGCGCCCGGCAAACTCCTAGAAAAAGAGCTTGTCCCAAAAAACTTTCGTTTTGGGACAGCTTCAATTCAGAATAATAGCAGTGTTCAAACACTTATCCTTATGATAGAATAATTCTGTAGAAAATACTACCATACAGGAGTTTATTATGGGATCGGCGGATTTGTCAAATACAGTAAAAAAAAAGGCAGCACCCAATGCGGGGAAAAAGACGCAAAAAGAGGATAATGCTGCATTGGGCATGGTTGCGGATGCGGCATCTGCGCTTACTGAATATCTGGATTCAAAATTATCCGGAAAAATTGGGGAAACGGGCAAACTGCATAAAACGGTGCATGTTTTACTGATTGAGCGCATACAGCAGAATTGTGAAACAATATATAATTATGCAGAAAACAAAATTACAGGGCAATTTACCTCTGCGCAGCTTGTCCAATTATTAAATTCATTGGGAAATCAGGGTGAAAATATTTCTGTTGATGCCGTGCAAAACCGCAGAAAAAAAAGCACCGACGGTGTTTCCCCTGATTATGATAATGCTTTTTTTATTTTTAAATGTTTTATTAAAGACAATGCCTTAAAGCCAAATACCGTAGCCGATGTTAAACTAAGGCTTCTTGTTCCGGAAAACAATCTTATCCGTTTGGCAAATTTTAAAAAAGAAATACATGCATACGCGGTTAAAGAGATTATTTGCCCGCAGATAATTGCTGATTTTGATAAATTGTTCNNTNAAACGGAAATGAAAGAAAGCAAAACCGGGGCTATGGCTGCAATTGCAAAGAAAATTTCCGAAGGTTTAAGCGAAGTTGATACCTCTGCTTTTTCGCCTGAAAAAATGCTTGAAAAAATTCTTCCCGGTAATGTTTTGGAAACATTAACCGCCGGAGGGTTTAATATTTCTATAAATTCCCTTCTTGAGATGCTTGAAACATCGGCATTGGGTTTTCAGTTCATTGAAAATGCGGAAAACGAAAATTATGCATTCATTCGCGAATATGAAAATATAGACAAAGAGACATTGCCGGATGAACATTATCAAATGCTCATCCGGTATTTTACTAAAAATAAAATTCAAGATGAAACCATGNCATATAACGAACAATATGATAAATTTTTATCCGAGATGGNCAAATTATGGAATTTAATTGAGATAATGTACAAGGATGCAAAGCCAATATTTAAAGCATTTGATTATGACGATCTATTGAAAAAAAATAAAAATCGGTTAAATGAGCTTCTTGGCAGCGAAGCCGTTTTAACCAAAGCAATTGTAAAAGAACAATCTCTGCAAAATGAAACTGAATACGGAAAAGACCNTNTCCGNGCGCAGTTCGCCATGATNCAGGAACTGATGGAAAAAATGCAGAACAATCTTATTCCTGCCGAAAGAAAAATCCTTAGCGAGCGCATAGCTCAGATGGAAAAAAAATATTCAAACTTTGAAGATGCGGTAAACCCAAGCCAATTGCAGCCGGGCTTTTTTATNGATCTTGACATTTGCACCGTCAAGCGAAGGAAAACAAGCCTTTNCCTNCTTAGCGGAGTATTGAAGGAATTTTTAGATGCGCTTCCCGGTTTTTTTACTTTGCCCTTGAAAGAGTAACCGCGCAGGTGGTAACAATGTCTTCAACCGAGGCGCCGCGCGACAGATCGCTTATCGGTTTGTTAAACCCCTGCAGGAATGGGCCGAAAGCTTCGGCATTGGCAAGGCGCTGCACCAGTTTATAGGCGATATTCCCTGCGCCAAGATCGGGAAAAACCANTGTGTTTACCNTTCCTCTTACCGGGCTGTTTGCCGCTTTTTGATCGGTTACCGAAGGAACCAATGCCGCATCGGCCTGCAGTTCGCCGTCAAAAATAAAATCAACATTTCTTGATTTAAGTATTTCCACAGCAGCCTGCACTTTTGCAACATTTTCATGTTTGGCGGAACCTTTAGTCGAAAATGAAAGCAGGGCGGCAACAGGCTCAACGCCAAGGAATTCCCGGCAGGAAGCGGCGGCGCTTTCGGTTATGTCCGCTAACTGTTCATCGATGGGGTTAGGCACTACAGCGCAGTCGGAAAAAATAAAACTTCCATCCGAACCCCATTTTGCATCCAGGCCGGTAATTACAAAGCAGGAGGAGGCAATGCCAAGCCCCGGTGTTGTGCCGATAATCGATAAACCTGCCCTTAGCACATCGCCGGTGGTATTTACGGCCCCTGCAACCATAACGTCAGAATGCCCCATATTGACCATCATTGCCGCCCAGCGCAATGGTTCAACAATGTCAATTTTTGCCTGTTCTTCGGTCATTCCTTTATGCTTTCGCAATTCATAGTACTCGTGCGCGAACAAATTTTGCTTAAGATCGCCATTAGGGTACACAATTTCTATGCCGTCAAGGGAAATGCCTTCATTTTCCGCTATTTTTTGGATATCGGAAACCTTTCCCAGCAAGGTTACCTGTGCCGCAATTTGCTCATCCATGATGATTCTTGCCGCTCTTATTGTTCTTGAATCAGTTCCTTCAGGCAAAACCAGTTTTTTTTTCATAAAACTGGCTTTTTCTTTCATTGCTTTTACAAAATCCATTTATTGTGCTCCTTGACACTTTGACAAATTTTAATTAAATCTTACTCCTTTTATTGAATAAATGCAAGCAGAATGATAGTATTAAAATAGAAATAGAGTTGTTCCAAGACTACGGTTTCAGGACAGCTTCCTATATTAACCGGAGGATATTAATGCCTGATGTTCACAGTGATATACTCGAAGACAAAGATTTTGATACGATTCTTTCACCGGATATTGTTTTTTCCGGAACATTAAATTTTGAAAGCCCTTTTCTGATTCGCGGAACGGTTTCCGGAATTATCAAAGCGCAGGGCCTTTTAGTGATTGATGAAGATGCGGTGGTAAATGCCAATATTGAAGCTCAGCAAGTGGTTATTCGCGGATATGTGAAAGGGGATGTTACTGCAGAGGGAAAAGTCGAGCTTACTGTTACCGGACGGCTTGACGGAAATGTGGTTGCACGAGAGATTTTTATGGAAGCCGGCTGCTTATTTAACGGCCGGTGCACTATGACCGGGAAAAGGCCATGAAAAATGCAGTCTTGCTGTTTACCGGTTTTTTTATAATTTCTGCCGTTTATGCCCAGACAAAACCTGACGCGCTTGCAGAATACCGAAGAAATAATTTCGAGCAGGCTGTCCTTATCTGCAGGGATGAAATTGCCCTTGATTCACGTAATTTAGATTCTTATGTGGTTATGTGCTGGAGCCTTTTGCGCTTAAACCGNTATGAAGAAACGCTGCGTTATGCGCTTATTGCCAGAGACATAAACCGTTATGATGCGAGAGTTGTTGA
>WRNF01000275.1 GCA_009776715.1 Treponema sp.
TTAAAATTTTAATTCTTAAAAGCCTCCCTTCGGTCGGCAAGTGCAAGGAAAATTATTGTACGTCGCCGCTAAAGCGGCTTGTACTACCGTGGAAATCCTTATAATCCGTGTAAATCCGTGTGCATTTGACATCCAATGCCACCAAGTGCGGCTTTAGTTTGAAGTTACAACCAAGCCAAAGTTAAATTTCTCCCAGGATGAAATCGCCTTGAATTTTAAATATATTTCCCTCTTGCCGGACTGCAAGGTTACGTTCCGGAAAGTAACGGGGCAAAAGCTGTTGTACTTTTTCTGCAACTGCAAGATAAATTTCAAGCCTAACTTCCTTCTCTACATTTTCTAAAGTAGACATTGACACATCAATTATATAACCGCGGCCAAGTTCCGACCGGTTTCCGGCAGAAAAATTTACGCCAATATTGAAAAGGCCGTCTGCTTCCGGATTGCTTGTTTCTCCCCGTGCAGGCCGCATTGGGTGCAAGGCGTACCTGCCTCCGTAAAGGTCTTCAATAAAATGATCAACCTCATCAAAAAGTTCTTTCATGCGATCATCAAATTCATTCATTTTCGGATGCCACATAGGCAAATTATACTTTTTTTAAATAATAGTAGCAACTTCTAAATCTATGCCCCGGCGTGCAATAATTCTGCACGGATAAAGGCATCCGGTTTTTAAATTCGAATTTTTCCCTGTCAGCACAGCAGATCCGTCAACATCCGGGGCATGGCAATACAGCCGCCCAAGCCAAAAATCACCGACTGCTTCATCGCCGGGGAAATATTCTTCCAGTAAAACATCAAGTTTTCGGCCTATAAAACGGTTAATATTGTTTTCTGTAATGCAAATCTGGCGCCTCTCTATTTCCTGTTTCCGCTGTGCGGCAATTTTTTTTGCAACCCGCGGTGTTATACCATACGCCGCCGTTCCCTCCTCGCGGGAATAACAAAAACAGCCCAGCCAGTCCAAACGGATTTTTTCCTGAAAATCCA
This sequence comes from Treponema sp., assembly GCA_009776715.1. The sequence goes on from WRNF01000275.1 coordinate 991, forward strand.
AAAGCTCGGTAAAATCAGCATCTGTTTCACCGGGAAAGCCCAAGAGGAAAGTTGATCGAATAACGGCATTTGGAAGACGGTTTCTGATTGTTTGCGCCAATTCAAGATAGTTTTCCGCTGTGCCGTGCCGGTTCATTGCAGAAAGAATTTTTTTCGATGCATGCTGAAAAGGAATGTCAAAATACGGCAGAAAGCGGCTGTCGTTTTCCATAATATCGAGAATTTTCATTGGAAAATGATCAGGGTGCATATATAACAAACGCACCCAGAAATTCCCTTTTAGATTGGCAATGGCATTTAATAATTCAGGCAGACCATAATTTCCGCTTTGGTACGAGGAAATATCCTGCCCGATTATGCATAATTCCTTTATCCCTCTTTCCAAAAAGCCGCTGCACTCTTTCACAATATCCGCTGCAGTACGGCACCGCAGCGGGCCGCGGATAAGCGGAATGGCGCAATAGGAGCAGTTGTTATTGCAGCCTTCGCTTATCTTGATGTATGCGGAACCGGGTAAAGACAAAAGAGGCCGCGATGAAGGATTTAATGTATGAACCGGCTTTGTTTTTTTTTGAAAAAGAGAATTTACCGCACAGGAAATTTTTGAAATATCGTCTGTTCCGAAAAACCCATCCGCTTCAACCAGCGATTCAGCAAGGTCTTTCGCATAACGCTGGGAAAGACAGCCTGCCAGCAAAATTTTCTTGCCCGGAAATAAACTGCGCCAATGCACAACAGCATTTATCGATTCACGTTTTGCGCTTTCAATAAATCCGCATGAATTAACAATAATAATATCCGCGTCCGCCGGATTTTCAGCGGCAGACCAGCCTTCGGAATTAAGGCAGGCCATCATTAGCTCGGCATCAACTTGATTCTTAACGCAGCCAAAAGCATCTAAATAATACCGCGCGACAGGCTCCTAGCTTTCATAACGGGCAACAACTAAACGCCACCGGTTATCTGTGCCTCTGACCCATTTTATTTCACAAACCACCACTTCGCCTGCGCCGCCAATTTCTACAGGGACAGATCTGCCTGCGCCAATAACCTGAAATTTCGCCGCCTGCGCATTGGATGCCCAGATGCGTATGCCGTTCTGCGCTTGTATATTAAATTCCTCTGAGCGCTGGAAAAATTGTTCTTTTCGCTCACGCCTGTCACGTTCCTGCAGAATTTCCCAGCGGAACATGCAGTAATTTTGAAAAGCAGACTGTAATGTAAAAGGATAGGGAGTTGAGGATAAAAAAATCTCCGCAGTAATAGACTGCCCCTGCGCATTCATTGTTTCGGCTAACCCTTCATCCTGAACGAATGTAAGAACGGTATTTTCTTTTTTAAAATGAAGATGCACGCCGTTTTCCTGCCGGTCTTTTTCATAAGGCAAGGCGCTAATATTAACATTTAAGCCTTCATCAAGAGGAATATCTATGCTATTAATTGCGTCAAGCTGTTTTTCTCCGTCTGGCGTGTGAATTGAAATAACATCGCCAATATTCAGTAAAACCAATTCTGCTGAATTTATGCCAGAAGAAATGGTTATAGAATCGCCAATATAAAAAAGCCTGTCATAAGTATCACCTTCCATTAAATATTTTGCCAAAGGTTTTGCTTCATCAACGGTTGCTCCTTTATCATTCTGGCTGTTTATAAAAAAATAAATTGCTACTGCAATCACGCCAACAGCAATAATTCCCAGCAATAACCTGAATACTATTTTTGGTAATTTAGACGATTTTTTTAACAATTGATCCACAGGAATTGGCTGTTCCTGCAGCCTGAATGAACGATAAAGAGAAAGAAGTTCCTGAATGTTCAAGTCAAGATAAACGCCGTAATTTCTTAAAAAACCGGTAATGTACGCTTCTCCCGGGAAGTCGGAAAAATCCTCTTCTTCCAGGGCTTTAAGGTATCTGATAGAAATCTTTGTATCCTTGCCTACCTGATCAAAGGTGAGATTTTTTGCTTCACGGGCAGTTTTTAATTTTTCCCCCAGAGACTCCACTGTATCCTCCTGATTTAATCTGTATCCCTAAATAAAAAATTATTGTATACATTAGCTGTCGGCGGCGAATCATAAACAAACCTAAGTGCAGGAATTCCCTGATTTATTCTGATGTTTGAAAAATCAAATTGAACCAGCCCATCGGCCGTTGTGCGTCCTTCAATTCGGCGGATCAATCTTGAACTGGGATTTATGCTAAGGATAATTTCCCTATATCCTTCCGAAGCGCTTCGCCTTATAAGCCTTAACTTTACTACCGTTTCCTGCGTCCCTTCCAGCGGCACCGGGTCTGGTCCGGTAACAAAAGAGGCGGCATAATTGCGCCTGAACAAAACCAGGCCGCCGCCGCCGGAACCGGATCTGCGGGTAATGTTTTGGTTCAACACTGCCCTGTATTCAGGCAGATACACAGTTAAAAGCTCGCCGTTAAACATTATTACCTGTTCCGAAGGCCTGGTAAAATCTATTCTTAGAAACATAGGCGTAAGATAACTGAGGTGTCCGTACATTTCGCGGCCGCCGGATTGAATAACAATATACGTTTCAAAGTCCCGGATTGAACTGTAACGCTCTGAAACCATTTCCAAATACCGGTCTGCGGTAATAATATCCTGCGGATTTATGTCAAAAACAATAAAAATTGTCAGAATCAACATAAAAAGCCAATTTTTCATGAATTATCCTCTTCTTTATATAATAACTAAAGTATTAAAACTGTGCAATACCTTTTATTCGCTTCTTTATTCGTGGCGAGGGTTTAATACCCCGCCCCTTGGGGCGTGAATCAAACGGCTCATCTTTTGGTACATTGGGTATTAAACCCGAGTCCAATTCCTCGGGAGAACGAAATACCCCGCTGCTTGC
>WRNF01000276.1 GCA_009776715.1 Treponema sp.
AATCCGTGGAAAATCTGTGCTAATCCGTGTTATATTGAATATTCGGCACAAGTTACCAAAGAGTTGGTTCGCTGCGGAGCGGCGCGGGGGCTTGTCTCTAAATTCAAACCGCCGCTTTGTTTCAATGAATTCCTTCTATTTTTACAGGCAAGAATACCGATAATTTAGCGGTTTTGTTTTTCGTCAAAATGGGAAAATTGCATGGTATAATCGCCGCGTCCCTGGGTGATGCTGCGAAGGGAAGTCATGAAACCGAACATCTGCGCCATTGGCGCATTGGCCTTAATTTCATCGGAACCTGTTTTTGAGTTCATGTTTAAAATCTGGCCGCCGCGCTGGGAAACAAGGCTCATGACCTCGCCGACAAATTCATGGGGAACAAGAAGCTCTACCTCCATAATAGGTTCAAGAAGAATTGGTCCTGCGGAACGGCATGCTTCGTCAAAGGCCATATTGGCACAGGCCTCAAAAGCAAATTCAGTGCCGGTTATTTGCGAATAACGAATGCCGGTAACAGTAGCCTTTATGTCAATGCAAGGATACCCCATAACGATGCCTGAAGAAAAAGCGCTTTGAATGCCGCGTTCTACCGCGTTATAAATTTCCTGCGGAATTTCGTTTTTTTCCTGAATGCTGCAGACATATTTGTTGCCGGAGCCGCGCTCCGCCGGTTCTACACAAAGAGTAAGGCCGGCAGAATTTTCCTTGCCGGCAATTACACGGGAAAAATTCTCTGTATGTTCTTTTGCATGGCTTATCGACTCACGGTATGTTACCTGAGGCTTTCCAACTTTGGCTCCAAGGTTGAATTCCTTTAAAATGCGAGTAACAAGAACATCAAGATGCAGCTCCCCCATGCCAGAGATAATAAGCTGGCCGGTTTCTTCATTTTCCCTGGTGGTAAAGGTAGGGTCTTCTTTGGAAAGAATAGCCAGTATATCTTTTAATTTATCCTGTTCAGAAATGGTTTTGGGTTCAATGGCTACGGAAATCACCGGCTCGGGAAAATGCATCTGTTCAAGCAGAATAGGCCATCCTTCGCTGCCAATGGTATCGCCTGTTTGAGCGAGTTTCATACCGATAACAACGCCTATGTCCCCGGCTTTTAGTTCATCCAGAGGATCGCTTTTATTAGAATGCATTCGNAGAATNCGGTTAACTCTTTCTCTTTTTTTCTTGCNAATATTAAATACTGCATTTCCGGGCTTAAGCGAACCTGAGTACATTCGCACATAACAAAGGCTTCCTGCTTCGCGGTCGTTTTGAATTTTAAACACCAGGCCCAGAGGTCCTGCACCAGGATCGCAGGGAATATTTATATCTTCATCTTTTTTCTGATGATGCCCCACAGCCGGTTTAATTTCATCCGGAGAGGGAAGATAATCAACAATTGCATCAATAAGCGGCTGCACTCCAATATTGCGGCGGGAAGCGCCGGCAAACATGGGCAGAATTTTCCGCTGCAACACCGCTTTCCGCAGTTCTGCGCGAATAAGGGCAGGAGGGGGTTCTTCTCCAGCAAGGTATATTTCGGTAACTGTATCGGACATGCCGGACAAGGCATCTATCAGTTTTTCCCGCCATTCTACGGCCAAGGTTTCCCTCTCTTTGGCAATATTGCACATAACAAGTTGTTCGCCTTCGTTTCCCTCCCACCAAATCTCTTTCATTTCTATCAGGTCGATAACCCCGGTAAAAGATCCGGCATGGATAATTGGTATTTGCACTGCCACAGCATTTGCACCTAACTTTTTTTTCACATCCTCCACAACAAAGTAAAAATCAGAACCGGTACGGTCAATTTTATTTACATAACCCAGGCAGGGAACAAGATAACGCTGTGCTTGCCGCCAAACCGTTTCGGTTTGCGGTTCTACCCCATGCACTGCATCAAAAATGGTAATAGCGCCATCCAGCACCCTCATGGAACGCTCAACTTCGGCGGTAAAATCAACATGGCCGGGAGTGTCAATTATGTTAATCTGATGTTTTTTCCAGTAAGTGGTGGTTGCCGCGCTTTGAATAGTAATTCCCCGCTCCTGTTCCTGCTCCATCCAGTCCATTATTGCCTCGCCGTCATCAACCTCGCCAATGCGGTGGCTTTTGCCGGTGTAAAAGAGAATGCGTTCGGTTGTCGTCGTTTTACCGGCATCAATATGCGCCATTATGCCGATATTCCTTATGTTCTGCAGCATAACAACAATGTATCATTTTTATGGAAAAAATTCAATTCTCTTGAAAAAAAAATTAATTGCCGTTATATTTAGTTTATTGTGGATACATCACAGCTCCCAAAACACCTTACAGACGTCATGCTTGGTTATTTAAGGAAATCATCTCCTTGGATTAAATTAATTGGAATACTGGGATTTATTTGTTCTGGATTAATGATTACAGGCGGATTTTTTATTATCGTTATTTTACCTTTTTTGATCTATCCGCAGTATTATTCCGCAGCAAAGTCATCCGGATTTTTCTATATTATCACCGGAATTATTTCAATGTTTCCTTCACTTTTTACCTACCGCTTAGGAAAAAAAATTCAAATATATTTTTGCAATGGTTTCGATAAAGATCTGGAGTCGGCATTTAAATACAACAAAATATTTTGGCAATTTATGGGTATTTTTTATATTATTTCGCTGTCATTAATGCTAATAACGGCAGTTTTGGCATATTTTACTTTTTCATATACAATGTGATTTAAAACTACTATTTTCCGTATTCATTAACTTTATCAATTAAAGAAGACACATCGCCTTCGCTTTTAAAACGCAGAACATTCACCATAAAAATATTCAGTTTGTTTATGATGTTCGGAGGCAGAAGATTTCCATCCACTTCCACCGAGAGTACAGGGTAATTCCGTTCCCTGGCCCAGGGGGTAAACACGCCCTCAATGACTCGCCCGATTAAACAGGCAAAGGGGCTTATGTTCACAATGCCGGAATAACCGGCATCCATTGCCGCTGCCGCTGAGCCGGATGAAACTGCTATTTCTGAATGAAGTTCCAGATTGACAAAATGTTCCTGAGTATATTGCATGATGTGATCCATGTCATGAGGCGTGTCGGGGACAAGGCTGGTTGGCCGCAGAATCGCCTGTACTTTTTTTTCCACAGAATGTTTCCACCATTTTTCAATTTTCAATTTTTTTAATTCTTTCCAGGGTTTGGAAAAAAGACGTTTGCCGTTTTTTTGCAGTTTGAGAATTTTATTCAGGTTATACTCTCGGACAAAATCCAGATAATGTATCCATTCCGAAACGCCGGCTACCTTTACCACAATGCCGCGCTCGCTCATTAAATCGATCAGTTCGCCCACGGCAAAATCATCGCGGCGCACATATATCTCGCCGACAATAAGCACGCGGGGACAGTCTGCCAATTTTCGTTTTAAGGGAATTTTTTTAACGTCGTTTGTAACATTTTTAAGTTCTTTCCACAGGTCTTTTGGGTTAAATTCTACTGCGTTCATAACCTTTCGCCATGATTTTTCAAATTCGGCATGGGCTGAAAGAGGATCTGCCGCACAGGCCTGAAGCGAGCATTGTATGTCTTTTAGGTAATCGGACAGCACCAGCCCTTTCCACATTTCTTTTGCAAAGCCTGGGCCAAGTTCAGTGTAGGAATTGTCCGCGGAAAGAGTAAACACCACTGCATTTTCCAGCCGCATATCGCGGAAAAGGTTTTCGTAAAACACATAGTACTGGCCAGTGCGGCAGGGGCCGGTGGTTATAGGCACAAAAATCAGGTACATTTCGTCCTTGCGGTATCTGTCGCTTAAAAAGAACTGCAGTACGCTGCCCAGCACAAGGTGGCTGGGGACACATTCTTTTCCCGATGC
>WRNF01000277.1 GCA_009776715.1 Treponema sp.
CCGGGGCGTTTTCCGCCCGGAATGAAGGCATTTCCGCCTTGCTGCCGCCGCCGAAACAGGCTGGCAGTAAGACGCTGGCTGCCAAATGACCAACAAAAAAGCGTTTTTAGTCAGCCGCCGCCGAACCGCTGTAAAGCGGCTTCCACCCGGCTTTGGCTGGCTAAAAACGCCTTGTCTTTTTATCCCGGGTGGATCAGGCTCAAACAGAATGCGCCGCATGCTGTTTGATAATATATAACATAGTCTACTAAAATTTTACATTGTTGTCAATACCAAAATGTAAAAATTTGTAAAAAAATGTAAAATTTCCGCCGATAATATTTTTATGGGTAGAGAATATGTAGGAATGCGGCTAAATTCCGAAATTATAAAAGCCATTGACACGCTGGCAAAAGAGCAATACCGAAACCGTTCCAATGCAATTGAGTGGATTCTTGCCGAATGGCTTAAAGAACACCGCCCTGAGCTTGTGCAATTCGAAAAAAACACCTAATTAACCCCCCAAAAAAATCCTCTTAAAAAAGGCTTATTTAGCCTTCCCCGCCGCCACGGTTCAGGCTAAACAAGCCCTCTCTTCCCATTGGCGGCAGGGTTATTAAAACTTATATATAAGTCCTAATAATAATAATATATCCTATATTTAAGATATTGTCAATATGTAGGACTTAAATTTAATTATTTTTTTTAAAATAATGACTTTATACCGATAATAATAATATGGAAGAAACATTCTGGGAGAGGGTGAACAGCCAAATTAAAAGGGCAGGAATTACTCAAGAAAAACTGTCAAGGCAATGCGGATTCAACGATCCTCGCAGAATTCAAAACCTTAGCGGAGGCGGAAGATTGCCTAAACTAATGGAATTGGAAAAAATTGCAAAAGCACTTGGCGTTACTGTTGAATGGCTTATAACCGGAAAAGATGGACTGTCCGACAGCGAACGCGAGCTTTTGTACAATTACAGGCAGCTTAACGCCGTAGGAAAAGAAGCGGCGGTAAGCGCCGTAAAAGGGCTTGCAGCCAGCTTTCCGCTGCCGCTTGCAGAGGCGTTTGCTAAAACGGAAATGCACAAACCGGGCAAGCAGGAAAAAAGGGAAGAAACGGCATAAAAAGGCGGTTCCCCCGGCGATGGAAGCTGCGGGGGAATAATTTTTAAGGGGGGGCGTGTTTTTTGCGTGAAATTAAAAAATAAGCATGCCGATAATGTAATAATACATATTGCGGAGGTTAACATGAAAAAGTTTTGCGCCGTTATTTGTTCGGCAACGCTGCTGGCATTATCCTGTGTCACGTCTGTAATTTCAGGAACATTCCCAAGAGACTATTCTTTTGACGGCAGCAAAGAATTTATTATTTTAGGTGAAATTATTTATGAATCAGCCTTTTCGTCAGGGTACATTGACCTTCTTAAAGAAGCGAGGAAAATATACCCAAGCTGCGACTACATCATTGATATAATGAGGGACGAAAGAATAACGGTGGCAAGCACTTATTCTTTGGGCGGTACTACAAACAACACAAAAACAACTTGGGTAACGCGCGGCATGGCTATACAATTCATTAACACCGAAGCAGACAGCCAAATAAACGCAGAACATATCCCTAGCGTTACAATAAACGCAATTGCAGTGGAAAACTGGCAATCCCCGCAGACTGGACAAAGATATTAGCGGCTAAATTGCGCCGTCTGGCGTATATGCCGACTAATTGTTAATGAGAGAAAAAGAATCAAGGAGAAAAAAATGAAGAAAGCTAGTGCCATATTAGGGTTTATTACTGGAATTGTATTTATAATTTTTTCGTTTATGACAAAAATACCAAGCCGGGAAATAAACAATCCAGAAAAGTATATCGGAGGAGATGCTTATAATTACCAAATTGAAGCGTCTCTTCTTGCCGGAGAAATCGCAGGCGCAAAAGCAACAAAAGCCATTTATTTACTTGGAGGTTTCATTTTATTTTTTGGTTCTTTTATTGCGCTTGGGTTTTCAATTAATTCAAGAACTAATAGCACAAGTATTGTTCCCCCCATAAATAATATTTCACCAATTAATGAACAGCCAAAAAAGCAAGATAAAGGACAAGAGTATCTCGTAATAACTGACACTGCAATCAGAGAATCAGGTAAGCATAACTCTTATATTGAAGAAGAACTAAAAACCGGTAGTAAAGTTTATTTAAAAAAATCTTCAAAGTATTATACTGATTGGTATTATGTAGAATCAGAAAATGGTAAAAGAGGGTGGTGTTTCGTTGAACATTTACAAGAAGCAAAGGCCGGGTAAGCGATTGGGACAAGCGGGTTGAAAAAGCAAGGAAAAATCTGAGTTCGGGGGAATAATTTTTAAGGGGGGGGGGGTTTTTTGCGTGAAATTAAAAAAAGAAAGCCGATAATAAAAAAGGGGGTTCTGAAAATTTATTATGGTATTATCGAATGAATATTAATTCGGAGGAAAAATGAAGAAAATTACAACTTTAATTTTAGCCGCATTGTTCATTACCGGTTGCACTGATCCACAGAGACAAGTATTAAAAGAATTACAGGGAGAATGGTATGATAGATATAGCGGTCAATTAGTTTGTACAATTAAAGGAAAAAGTATTATGGTACATAATATTTATGATAATTTGATTGATTTTTACGATATTGATATACCATATAATCAATCATTTTCATTAAGAGATTTTATAAATCTTGAACCTCTTGAGAAAAGAAATCGTTTAACTTTTAATATACCAGAAACAGATAGTTATTTTCTTTTAGATGTAAATTATTTTTATGATAAGGAGACCAATGATAAAATTAATATGATAGCTCTTGAATATCATTCTGATAAAAATTATTTTCCTATAATGAATTTTATTAATAGATTAGAAGATTGTATTAATAATTAACAATAAAAAAGGCTGCCGGATAAACCCGTCAAGCAACCTTAAACCCGGCTTCCCTTAAATAGCGGTAAATGTCTTTTTTTTGCACAGGACGGATATGCGGGTCTTTTTTAAGATGATTCACGAATTTATTTACATAGTCCTGGTTTAGAGCGCCTGTTTTCGCAATATCTGATTTGCATTTATTTATCAGGCTTTCCGGTATGCTTTCAAAAAACCTGGTCAAATCCAAAGTTGTAGCAGGGTATGCAATAGCGCAGGCATTAAAAACTACAGTTGAATATCTTGTTGACGGTCAAAATGGGGAAAAATATCTCCATTGTTTCTCCTGGAACGACCCCAGGGCAATGCGGGTTCCTGACCGGATCAGGGGCATTGCGGAAGGGCTGCTGCTGCTTGACGATGACCAGCTTGTGGGCATAGAAGCCAATGTCGCTGCGCTGGCGGGGGTAAAAAGGGGCGAAGAACTGAAAAAGGCCGGGTAATTTACCTGGTTAAATGAGGGCTTGCTAAATTTCTGCGGGTAGCGGATAATTATAAAAAGGCCGGGTAGGTTCATACTTGGTTAGATAAATATTTTTGGAGGGTTTTATGAACGGAGTTCCAACGGTAGGGAGGGGGCTTTCCGAAGACGATCGGGCGAGGTTTGCTGCTGTCAGGGAAAAAGCGGCAGAACTGGGCGTGCTGGATATTAGCTTCAGCAACAACGATTCCTTTAACAGTTTAGACTGCTACGAAAGCACTTTAAAAATCATAGAAGAAAACAAAGAAATCCTCGACCGCAATGCCGGTGAAGCGTGAATTAAAAAAGAATGCCGATAATTGGTATATACATTTATTTGAATGAAAAGGACAAATTGCTATGGAAGTATTTTTTGTTATTGTACAAATAGTGGGCGGAATATTTGCAATTGTTATTTTTGTATTAACACTTTTGGCAATAAATA
>WRNF01000278.1 GCA_009776715.1 Treponema sp.
AATAATATCCGCATGCTCAGGATTAATCTCGCCAATCAGAACCGGCACATCCGCCGTCCAGCGATGAGCCGAGGCATTGGAAATTACTGGAATGCCCGCTGCGGCATAGGCCTCTTCGAGTGCCCGTGTTTCATCTTTTCCCATTTCCAGCGCCGAAAACACAAAAGAACATTCGCCATGTTTTTGCGCTGTTATTGCCCGGCTAACGTCATTTGCGTCTTCCACCACAAGCGTTCCTACATGGGCAGAATAAACGCTGTTCAATTGCCAGCGTCCTGCAACCGCTTCTGAATATTTTTTTCCCGCGCTGCGCGGCGAAGCCGCCACATAACGAACCTCAAACCAGGGATGCTCATTAAGCAGGGAGATATAGTTTTGTCCCACCATGCCTGTCGCTCCCAATATGCCAACTGGTATCTTTTCCATTGTTTAACTCCTGTGCCATCCGCACTTTACGGACAGACATTAAATATTATCATAAAATTGAATTCCTTGTAAAGAAAGGGTTTTGCATATTTATTGGAAGGCAGAATATTTGCAAGAGCAATCTACTTGATATAATGGTTTTTTTTTGAAATAATATAAGCTATGTTGATTGCAAAAAAAACAGTAATTGCCTGGATATTTCCCATATTGGTCAGTTTGTTTACATTAAACTGCTCAGAAGAAATGGGATGGGGCATATTGCTATGGTCGAACGAGAATCCGCCCATTCCTGCAGGGACAGTTGTGCCGGTGTATATACAGTCAAACATAGACAAGGTCTGGGTTATTGGAGTTCCCGAAAATTTTTTAGTTGACAATACCACAGACGGCAAAATTGAGATTCCCCTTGCGTACCTTGAATTAGTGGGAAGCAAATCCAGGGCCGAAAGAAGGGCCGAAGAATTTTCAGAATTTGCTTTAACGTATGCGGAAAACATGCAGAACGGCCTGCCAATCCGCGATAATCCAGACAATAATGCCCGCAGGGTATACCGCCTGCGTTTGGGCGAAATTGTAAAGATTCTTTGGAGAGAAGAAGGCAGTCCCGCAATTAGCGCAACTGGCGAAGCGCTGCCCGGTGAATGGTACAAGGTACTCACAGAAGACGGCACCATCGGGTTTTGTTTCTCCTACCGGCTNAANTTATTCANCCACACAGANGGCNANCTGGCAGCATCNGGCCCTGAAAAACAGGAAATTGCCGCCGACCTTGATCTTGAAGATCTTTTTTCAAAAACATGGTCAGCCGAAGTTTACCTTAATATGGCAAATGACAGAAAAATTAACCTTGAAGCGATAACCCGCCGATGGCGTTTTGAACCGGGAAATGAAACCGGCATAGCCAGAATTATTATGCCCGAGATAGACAGGAGTTTTAGGTATACCGCCATAGTTCCCGAAGGAAGGCGGGGCTGGCGTTTTGAGGAAGCTGACTTAACCATGCAGTTGCGCTCTGACACAACGCTGGCAGTGCAATACATTGACAGCGGCGCAATGAAGACCCTGCTTTTTGTCTCGCTGCCAACGCCAATTGACGAGCTTATAGCTCAGGAAAGGGTTCGCCGAGAAAGGCTGTTTAACGCAATTTTTTACGAAGGCCCTGTTTTTACAAGTTTAAATTACGGTACCATTACGTTCAAGGCAGGCGGAACATTTTCATGGGAAGGCTTTGAACTTCTCGTTCCCCAGCCAATACCCGAATACATTGAAGGAAACGGCGCTGTTTCAATGAATCTTTTCCTCTCCGAATCGCTTCAGGAACGATACAACGGAGCTTTTACTATGCGTTTCGCCAACGAAGACGGTGCAAATTCACTTTTATACTGCATGTATTCCATTGACAGCCAGGGTTTTCGCCTGGAGATAGTGCCTGAATCAAGCATTGATGATATTACCGTTATGCGGCGCGATTCCGCTCCAGTAGTTTTATATTTCTTTAAAGATAATTCCGGGTAACTCAACAGTGGCTTTTGCGCAATTTTCCAAAATTTCTCATGCCTTCGGCGATCGCTGCATCTTAAAAGAAATAAGTTTAAATATTGGGCAAAACACCAGGGCCTGCCTTACCGGGGCAAACGGTTCCGGAAAATCAACTCTAATGAAAATAATTTCCGGGGAACTTAAAGCTGATTCCGGAATCTTTTCCGTGCAGAAAAACACCCGCATCGCATACCTGCCCCAGTCGGAAACTGAGACAGAAGGACAACTAACATTACGGGGAAACACCCTGCGGGAAGAAGCGGAAAAAGCGTTTGCTCCGATAAAAGCGCTGCTTGCTCAGGCTGAACAGATAAGCGCAGCCCTGGAAGCTGCAAAAAGCGATACTGCGCAGGTCAGGACATTGCTGGAAGAACATCACCGGCTGCTGGAACAAGTTGAAAATTCCGGCTATTACCGGCGTGATGCATTTATTTTTTCCGTGCTTTCGGGACTTGGTTTTTCCCAGGAAGATTTTAGCCGGGAAACAGGCGAGTTTTCCAGCGGCTGGCAAATGCGCATTGCCCTGGCAAAGGTGTTACTGGAACAGCCTGACATTCTGCTGCTGGACGAGCCGACCAATTACCTCGACATTGAATCACGCTCATGGCTGGAAAATTGGCTGCAAAAATTTCAGGGCGGATACCTGCTTATCTCCCATGACCGTTATTTTCTTGATGTAACCGTTAACGAAGTATATGAAATTTTTCAGGGAAACCTGAAGCGCTATACAGGCAATTACAGTGCCTGCGAAAAAGCACGGCAGGATGAGCTTTCAATTTTAATGAAACGTTACGCGCAACAACAGGAAGAAATTGCTAAAACCGAGGCCTTAATTCAGCGCTTTCGCTACAAAGCGAGCAAAGCGGCTTTTGCCCAGGAATTGATTAAGCGGCTGGAAAAAACAGAGCGGATTGAAATTCCGGAAAATCTTAAAAAAATTAAAATAAATTTTCCGCCGCCTCCCCATTCGCCAAAAGTTGCCCTGACCCTTAATGGCCTGGGAAAACGTTACGGCGCGCTGCAGGTATTTTCCGGCCTTAACCTTGCTGTAGATTCCGGGGAGCGGCTGCTTGTAGTCGGGCCAAATGGCGCCGGAAAAACAAGTTTATTAAGAATAATTTCCGGCAATGAAAGTAATTTTGAAGGCACGGTATCATTCGGCACAGGCATAAGGGCAGGGTATTTCTCGCTTGACACGGCAGAAGATTTTTACGGAAACGAAAAAGTGCTTGAATGTGTTGAAGCCCAAGTAACCGCCGCATTGATGCCCAAGGTAAGAGACATGCTGGGGGCTTTTTTGTTTCGCGGCGATGATGTGTTTAAGCCGGTTTCGGTGCTTTCGGGCGGGGAAAAAAGCCGCCTTGCCCTGCTGCTTATGCTCCTTAAACCGCTGAATCTGTTAATCCTTGATGAACCGACCAATCACCTTGACATTGATTCAAAAGAAATCCTCTTAGAAACCCTTCAGCAATTTAAAGGAACAATAATTTTTGTTTCCCATGACCGGGCCTTTATGGAAGCGCTTTCCACCAAAACCTTGGAACTTAAACCTTCTGCAAACCCTGAAACTCCCGCTAATATTAAATTATTTTACGGCGATTATGGATATTATCTGGAAAAAACCGGATCGGAACCAGAGCTGCCGCTACGCTCTCTTGCGGAACTGCCTACTGCAGAGTTCGATTTGAAAAACAATGCCGCTAACGCTGCCAGGAATGCCCTTGCTCCATTGTCTTATGCTCAGGCACACAGGACACAAAACAAAAAGCAGCAGAAGGCTGCCCGTCAACTGGAGAGGCGGGAAGCAGAACTGCTGGCCGCCATAGAAAAACTGGAAAAGGAAAAATCCTCGCTGGAATTGGAATTGGCCAATCC